>JBKPPE010000493.1:0-7030 GCA_046733375.1 Acidobacteriota bacterium
TGAAAGATCTCGAAGCAATGCAGACCGACGGCCGCTACGAGAAGCTGACGAAGAAAGAGCGCATCAAACTCGATCGCGAACGACAGGGTTTGGACAAGACGCTTTCAGGAATCAAAGGTATGAACCGCCTGCCCGATGCGATCTTCGTGATTGACGTGCGCAAGGAAGAGATCGCAGTTGCGGAAGCAAACAAACTCGGCATTCCGGTGTTCGCCGTTGTCGACACGAATTGCTCTCCTGAAGGCATCGATTATGTCATCCCCGGCAACGACGACGCGCTACGCGCGGTGCGGCTGTTCGCTTCCCGAATCGCCGATGCGGTTTTGGAAGGCCAGCAGATGCTGACTGAAGGTGGGGCGACGGGCGAACCTTCGGCAGAAGCCGGCGAAGAACCATCTGAAGCGACGGAAACAATGGAATCCGAAAGCGGCGGCGGAACAGATGCCGACGAAGAGGCTTCAACTGAAGCCGTTGCGTCAGACACAACTGAAGCCGAAACCATGTCGGCAGAACCCGAGAACGCGGAGGTCGTCGCCGCAAGTTAATCGGAACAAGATTTAAATCAATCGGCGAGCGCAGCCTTCCAAAAGCGGACATCCGCCGGGCTGCGCATTTTAATGAAGTGGCACAGACTTCAGTCTGTGAACGCTTCAGAAATTAGAATCCACAGACTAAAGTCTGTGCCACATTTTGAGGAGACATTAAGCAATCATGGCAGAAGTAACCGCAGCAGCGGTCAAGGCGCTGCGCGAGAAAACCGGCGCCGGAATGATGGAATGCAAAAAGGCGCTAATTGAAGCCGATGGCAACCAAGAGCGTGCCAACGAAATTTTGCGCGAGCGCGGCCTCGCGTCGGCGAAAAAGAAAGAGGGACGCGTCGCCGCCGAAGGTGTAGTCGGTTCGTATATCCACATGGGCGGCAAGGTCGGAGTGTTGGTTGAAGTAAATTGCGAAACCGACTTCGTCGCGCGCGGTGAAGAGTTTCAGCAACTGGTAAAGGACATCGCGATGCACATCGCCGCGGCTGAACCGCGTTACGTGTCTCGTGATGAAGTAACTTCAGATGTGCTCGACAAAGAGCGAGAGATTGCGCGTGCGCAGGCGAAGAACGATCCGAAAAACGCAAACAAACCTGATCAGGTCATCGACAAGATTGTCGAGGGCCGCCTGAACAAGTTCTACGAAGAGTTCGTTTTGCTTGACCAACCGTTCATCAAAGCGCCCGAGACAACGGTCGGCGAGTTGTTGACGGAGAAGGTTGCCAAGACCGGCGAAAAGATCAGTATCCGCCGCTTTTCTCGGTACAAGATGGGCGAAGGTCTCGCCAAACGCGACGACGACTTCGGCGACGAGGTCGCGAAACTCGCGGGAGCGTAAATACAGTTTCTAGTGTCAAGTCTTGAGTTTCGAGTTAAATGCTCGCACTCATGTCGAACTAGAAACTTGAAACTAGAAACTTGAAACTGATGTCAGACGACAATTCCCTTCCGTTCCGCCGGGTACTGCTAAAGCTTTCCGGCGAAGCACTGCTCGGCGAGCAGTCGTTCGGGATCGACGTCAACGTCGCGCGTTCGGTAGCCGAGGAAATCAAGCAGGCCCACGAACTGGGAACTCAGATCGCCGTAGTGGTCGGCGGGGGAAACATCTTTCGCGGCGTGTCCGTTAGCGCCGGCAACATGGACCGCGCGTCGGCCGATTACATCGGGATGCTGGCGACGGTGATGAACGCCGTCGTCTTGCAGGATGCCCTAGAAAAAATAGGCATCAACACGCGCGTCCTCTCAGCGATCAATATTCCGCAACTGGCCGAACCGTTCATTCGCCGTCGCGCAATTCGACACCTGGAAAAGCGTCGCGTCGTCATTCTGGCAGCCGGTACCGGCAATCCGTTTTTCTCGACGGACTCAGCCGCGGCTCTGCGCGCGCTCGAAATCAAAGCCGACGCAATCCTCAAAGGCACCAAAGTCGACGGCGTTTATTCGGCAGACCCGATGAAGGATTCGGCGGCCACTCGATTTGACTGCATCACGTTTCAGGAAGTGCTGGAAAAGCGCCTGCGCGTGATGGACGCTTCTGCGATCTCTCTCTGCCGCGACAACAACGTACCCATCATCGTCTTCAACATGCGGACGGCCGGAAACATCGCGCGTGTGGTCCGTGGCGAAGCCGGAGTCGGGACGCTTGTCTGCCTCGAAAAACAGTAAATGGTGAATCGTAACTCGTAAATAGAGCGGCAAAACGCCGTTTGTCTATTCACGATTTACCATTTACTATTCACGCCGCGATGAACGACAAAGACGTCATCAAAGAGACCAAACCTCGCATGGAGAGCGCGATCGAAGATTTCAAGCGCAAGCTCGCGACCGTCCGCACCGGCCGCGCGTCAGTCAGCCTTTTGGACAACGTATCGGTTGATTACTATGGCACGCCGACACCGCTGAACCAGATGGCGTCAGTGCATGCTCCCGAGCCGCAGATGTTGACTGTGCAACCTTGGGACCCGACGCAACTCGGTAACGTAGAAAAGGCGATTCGCGGCGCGGACTTGGGTTTGAATCCATCAAATGACGGGAAGCTGGTGCGCATTCCGATTCCACCGCTCACCGAAGAGCGCCGCAAGCAACTCGCGAAGCAGATTCACGAAATCGCGGAAGAGCATCGCACCGCGATTCGGAACATCCGGCGCGACGAAAACGACAAGCTGAAGAAGATGCTCAAAGACAAGAGCATTTCCGAAGACACAGAGCGCGACGGCCTCGAACAGATTCAGAAATTCACCGATATCCACATCGGAAAGATCGACGAGCTAGCGAAGTCAAAAGAAAAAGAAATTATGAGCGTCTAGCGCGCCTCTGTTGCTGCCCTGTTTTCCGTAGCCCAGGCGTTTACGCCTGAGAGATAATTCGAATAATCCAACAAATGGAGCCTCCCCTAGGAGGCTTATTTTGCAGCTTCATCGACGCGGTTAATGAAGCGAAGACCAATCATCATGAAGGCCCATAAATGGGCTAGCATTATCTCGGCGTTTTCCTAACCGAGGCGTGAACGCCTGGGCTACAAGAAAACTCACCGACGTATCACCATCTGTTAAGATGACGCCGTGCTGGTCAGCCTGCTGCTTACCCTAATCGCCATTGCGAGCGGCTTCGTTCTCACTTACACATTTGAAGAGGACGAGCCGCTCGCTTCGCGTCTGTGCGCCGGCGCCTGCATCGGGTTCGCACTACTGGGGACGTTCGGTTTCCTGTTAGCGTCGGCGCTCGGGTTGTACGCAATTACGTTAGTTCTGACCGCGGCGGTTTCCGCGGCGCCGCTGCTCCTGCTTACACGTGAATCCTATCGCAACCGAGTCAACCACGACGTCAATCAAGCGTTGCGCGCGATCAGCCGCGCGAGCACGCGCCCCAGTCGCTGGCATTTCATTTACTTTCTTTTCTACGCGGCATGCGCAATCGGCATGTGGTTGATCTTTCGCCGCGCACTTTTGGAACAGGCCGATGGAATTGCCACCGGCGTCCTCAACAACTTCGGTGACTTGCCATTTCATTTGAGCGTGATCACGCGCTTTGCTTACGGACAGAATTTTCCGCCGGAAGATCCCACATTCGCCGGAGTGCGTTTCACGTATCCATTCATCACTGACTTTATTTCGGCGATGTTCGTGCGCGCGGGAGCGAGTCTGCGCTACTCGCTGTTCATTGAAAATTATGTCATCGCCGTTGCGCTCGTCGGCGTAATTCATCGTTTTGGGCAGAAGCTGGTGCGCAATCGCACGGCTGCGATCGTTACGCCGTTGCTCGTTCTGTTGAATGGCGGTTTCGGCTGGTTGATGCTCTGGGACGATGTGGGCAAAGTCGACGGTGGCGTGTTTCAAGTGCTCAAACACTTGCCACATTCGTACACGATTCTGCCCGAAATCGAAAAAGCATGGCGTTGGGGAAACTCAATCACCAGTTTATTGCTGACGCAACGCGGATTCTTACTCGGGATTCCGCTGGCGGTGATCGTCGTGACGCAATGGTGGGTCACACTGAATGGCAAAGGGGAAAAGGGGAAAGGGCAAAAGGGAAAACCTGCCACGCGTGTATCATCCGACGCGAGTGCGGAGACTATTCATTCCCCCTTTTCCCTTTTCCCTTTGACCCCATCCGCGAAGCGGATGCTCGCCGCCGGCATCATCGCCGGCCTCCTGCCCCTGATTCACGCGCACAGTTTCATCACGCTGTTGATGGTCGCCATGTTTCTCGTGCCATGGATATATTGGCGCGCGTGGCTTACTTACGGTGTCGCAATTTTTCTTGCGGTCATCATCTTTCTCCTTGCCGCGAACTACGAAGCGGTCGGTTCGCTCTGGGTCAAAGTTGTATTTGTGGCCCTGTTGGTTGGAGTGATCGCCAACCTTTACTATTTCTTACCGTGGTCACATGTGCGGCTGTGGCTCTGTTTCTTTGTCGCGGCAATCGTCATCGGAGGACCGCAAATTCTCTGGTCAACGCACAAGAGCGCGGTGAAAACGCAGAGCTTCATCGGGTGGCAATTTGGTTGGGACAGCGACCAGCAGGAGATGTTTGGGTCAAAACCGGTGGGCTCGCAACCGATTGAGACGGTTCCGCCTTTCCGCAAGTGGTTTCAACGCGCGCCATACGTCGCCTGGTTTTGGTTCAAGAACACCGGCCTCTTCATTCCATTGCTGGTTATAGCGCTGGTGTGGAAGCCGGATGATTATCTCGTTCCGCGCAAGCTGCTGTTCTTTTATCTACCCTTCACGCTCGCCTTCGTCGTCCCGAACTTCGTGAAGCTCGCGCCGTGGGTGTGGGACAACATCAAGATGCTTTTTTACTGGTGGATAGTCTCAGCGCCGATCGTCGCGCTGCTACTGGCGCGATTGTGGGAGCAGCATGTTGGCCAGAAAGTGTTAGCGGCGAGTCTGCTGGTGATGATGACACTTGCCGGCGGGCTCGACCTAATTCCACTCCTCCTTCAACAAGGGCAATACGGCGAATTCGATCGCGATGGCGTAGCTTTTGCTGAATCAATCAAGGATAAGACTCCGCCGACCGCCACGATTCTTCATGCGCCCATTCATAACACGCCGGTGTATTTGACGGGACGCAAATCGATCATGGGTTATCCCGGCCACATCTGGACGCACGGCCTCGAGTACGGGCCGCGCGAGCAGGAGATAAAACAGATCTATTCGGGGTCAGGTAACGCTGCCGCCTTGCTCGCGAAATATAGAGTCGATTATGTTGTGATCGGTCCACACGAAGTTTCAACCGAAAATCCGAACGTCGCATTTTTCTCGATGTATCCGGAAGTCGCAAACGTTGGTGACTACCACCTCTACAAAATCACGAAATAAGAAGTTGCCGCCGCGAAAAGCAACTGCCGTCAGCGTTGAGGACAACGACAACGGCGGATTCTCCGAACGTGCGTGGCGAATATCTGCTGCTGTGATTGTTGCCGTGGGAGCGCTCCTGCGGATCGTCTACCTAACCTTGGTTCCGTTGCATCACGATGAAGGTGTCAATGGCAACTTTCTCGTCTCGCTCGTACGCAACGGCACGTACACTTATGACCCGAACAATTACCACGGCCCGACGATCTATTATTTCGCCGCGATTGTCCCGTGGGTGGCGCGGTTTCTTGGGGGCGTAACAGCCCGAGACAAGTACGGCCTCACAACCTTCAATATTCGTCTTGTTCCCGTAGCGTTTGGCATTGCCACGATTGTGCTCGCACTAATGCTGCGCAAGCGATTGGGAAGCATCGGGGCATTATCTGCGGCGGCGCTGATCGCGATTTCGCCAGGCGCCGTCTACCTTTCGCGTTACTTCATTCACGAGTCGCTGTACGTGTTCTTCACGCTCGGGATCATCGTCGCAGTGCTGAAATACTACGATAGCGGCGCTAGCGTGTACTTGATCCTCGCCGCGATCTCGACGGCGTTGATGACGGCAACAAAAGAGACCTGGATCATCAACGGACCCGTGCTTTTAATCGCGCTTACCACCACCACGCTTTATTTCTGGTTGCGCGGCAAACTGCGAGGCCGCGCATCTAATGGCCCCAGCGAAACCGGTGGAGTTCTCGAGCGCTTTGGTGGGCCGATTTCAATCGCGACGGTCGCGTTGATGGCGTTCACCGTCTTCATCGTCGTCAACGTGTTTTTCTATTCGTCCTTTTTTACGAATTATCCGAAAGGCGTGAACGACGCGTTGCTGACTCTGAGTCTATGGCGGAAACGGACCCACGAACATGAGCACCCGTGGTCACAGTATCTGGTCTGGCTGATTCAGGAAGAAGGTCTGCTGGTCTTTTTGGGAGGAATCGGCGCACTCGTAGCTGTTTGGCGCGCAAACAATCGCTTCGCTGTCTTTATTGCGCAGTTTGCGTTCGGACTGCTGGCCGCGTACTCGCTGGTCGGCTACAAAACGCCTTGGATCACTTTGAACTTCATTGTTCCACTCGCGCTAACCAGTGGTTATGCGCTCGACGTCTTTTACCAAAAGCTACGCGAGTTTCAGCAGCCATGGTTCTTTCTCGCGCCCGCGATTTTGATTGTCGCGTTTTGCGGCTACCAAATGTATCAACTGAATTTCGTGCATTACGACGATGATCAGTACGTCTACGTCTATGCCCACACGCGACGTGAGACACTCGTGATGCTCGAACAAATCGACCGCGTGGCTAATCAGATGAAGACCGGTTACGACACCGGCGTCGCCATCGTTTCGCCCGAGTATTGGCCGCTGCCCTGGTACTTCCGCGACTACAAACGCGTGGGTTACTACGGAAAAGTTGTGTCCACGAGCGAGCCCGTCATCATCGGCCAAACCGGCCAGGAAGAAGAGATCAAAGCCACGTTCGGCGAACAATATCAACAGATCGATTCAAGCACGCTTAACGACCCGCGCGTCTTGCGGGACAGAGATCCGGGAGGCAGTTTCAGCCTGCGTCCGGGAGTGGATTTGTTGTTGTATGTGCGAAGAGATGTGGCGAGATAGTTTCGAGCGCGGCGACTTAAGAC
>JBKPPE010000494.1:0-7671 GCA_046733375.1 Acidobacteriota bacterium
CTTTTAATGCGCGTTCGGGATACGAGCCGCCGTATTTCGATTCGGTCCCGTGCAAGCGAACGTAGACAAAATCAGCGGTCATTTCCTGTGGCGAGTCGTAACCCATTTGGTGATAGAAGCAGAGCGCCACGTTGTGGGCCCGCAGAACATCGTAAACTTCAGCTGTGAACCAAGTCTGATCGCGGAATTCGAAGGTATAGCGATGCGCGCGCGGCATCGCGGAGAGAAACGCCTCGAGCCGCTGGACGTTTAATTTCCAACGCGGAGGCAGTTGAAAATGAATTGGGCCGAGTTTCTCTCGCAATCTTTCGGCGCGCACGAAGAATTTTTCAGTCGATGTCTTGGGAGACTTCAATTTTTTCATGTGGGTCGTGAAACGGCTGGCCTTCACCGCGAATACAAAATTCTCCGGCACAGTTTCTCGCCACGCCTCGAATGATGTGAAGTTCGGTAGATGATAATGCGTCGCATTAATCTCAACGGTGTCGAAGTACTCGGCATAGAACGCGAGCATCTTCTTTGCCGGAAACATTTCGGGATAGAACGGACCGAGCCAGTGCTTGTAGTTCCAGCCGGAAGTACCGATGTGAATCCTTGCCGCCATTTCGTATACGACCCTACGTCCTAAACTTCGCAAAAAATTTACGTATCGCTGCTATCCTTTTGGCCCTCGTGTGTCTCTATGTCTGTGGAGGGTTTTTTAACAGGAGCGGACAGCGCGTCGATGGCGGACGACAGGTCAGAGCCGCCGGATGAAGTCCTGGTCGTCGCGGCGATAATCGGCGACCTGCAAGCTTTCGATCAGCTCGTGTTGCGGTATCGGGCGGCGGTAGCGCGCGTTATTACGGGTATTGTCGGACGCGAAGATGCCGAAGATGTCGCACAGGACACGTGGTTGCTGGCGTTCAAAGCGCTACCATCAATTGAAGACCCGCGAAAGTTTGCGGCCTGGCTTGCGGCCATTGCGCGTCACCGCGCGATGCGCTTTGGCAAGCATGAGAACAGGCTGAAGGCGCAGCGCGTCGCCCTGGATGACGTCCTGATCGAAAAGTTGGAAGGACTATCACGGCCTCTTACCGACAAAATTGAAGATCAGGAATTGAGAGAAGCGTTGGATAGTTTGCGGCCAGATTATTCGTTGGCGCTCAAGTTGCGCTTCCTGGATGAGATGCCCATGAAGCACATCGCATCCTTTTTGGGGGCGTCTTTGCCGACAGTGAAATGGCGCTTGCGCCAGGGCAAGAAACTTTTGCGAGAGAAACTTGAGGATAGGCCTCTGACAATTAAAGAGCAGAAGGGAAGACAGTGAAATGGATAATGAAAAAACAAAGCTCATCAATGTTCTTCGGCGTCTTGCGCGCGCAGCCGGCTATGCAGCTTGGGTGAAACGAGAGCCAGAGGCTGCCCGCTTCTGTGTTTCGCAATACAACAAAGTGCTGAATCGGCTCACTGAAATCGAACCTAACCTTAAAACGCTGTTCACCGCACTGCCCGACGAAGCTTCACCGGAAGTTGTGCGCATGGCGGCGCGCGAATTGGCGGCTTATTTTGAAGACGAAGCGCCGGAGCCGAACGATTTCAATTTCGCATTTCGCTGTGAACCGAAGCGTTGGCGTGCGCGCGGCCGGTGCGTCACGGTGCCGATTCATTGCGATTAAAGCCGGAGGGATTATGGAACGAGAGAAAGAACTGCCGAAGTTAATCAACGTGCTGCGTCGCACTTCGCGCATGGCGCTGCAGTCAGAGTGGACCGGCAGTGGTCAGGATACGGCTGCGTTCTGCGTCGAACAATACAATCGCGTGCTCGCACGATTGAAGGAACTTGACGACGGTGTTGGCAAGTTGTTCGATCCGCTGCCTGAGGGCAGTTCCCTCACAGTTGTGGCGATGGGATGCCGTCAACTGGCTGCGTACTTCGAAGACGAGGTCGGCTCGCAAAGAGGTTCAGGCCGCACCTACGGTTTCGCTTTCGATCCGAACATGTTCAAGGAGTTTTGGGACAAGTCAGCGCATGAGTTTGAAGACCTTGGTCAATTCATCCGCGAGTGCATCGACGAATGGGCGCGCGTGCGCAAGTGCAAGGACGAGCCCAAAAAAGAAAACTAGTCGCCACTTTTGCCTGTCGGTGATTCGCATGATTAAATAACTCCCACTCGATGGATCTACTTTCTTCGCTCAATCAACAACAACGTGAAGCTGTTACTTCCGGTGATGGGCCTCTGTTAATTCTCGCGGGGGCCGGTTCCGGCAAGACGCGCGTGATTGCGCACCGCATCGCTTACTTGATCGCCGAACGTAGCATCTGGCCGCGCAATATTCTGGCGGTGACATTCACTAACAAAGCGGCGGAAGAGATGCGCAATCGCGTGGGCAAACTTCTCGAAAGTTTGGAAGTTGGCAGCGTCCCGCTGATCTCAACCTTTCACAGCCTCTGCGTGCGGATTTTGCGACGGGACATCGAAGCGTTGAACGCCGGTTACACGCGCTCGTTCACGATTTACGATCAGGACGACACCGTACGCCTGACGCGAAACTGTATTCGCGACCTCGGATTCGATGATAAGCAACTAGCTCCCCGATCCGTGCAGGCGGCGATCAGTGCGGCCAAGAATCGCGGCGACGACGCGGAAGCGTTTTCGGCGAAAGCGCAGTACGTCGATGAGCGGCGCGCCAGCATTGCGCGCGTTTTTCAGCTTTACGAAGAGCGGCTGCACAAAAATAATGCCTTAGACTTTGACGATCTGCTGATCAAAACGGTGCGGTTGCTGCGGGACGTGGCCGAAGTCCGCGAGCGTTACAACGATCGGTTCAAGTATTTGCTGGTTGATGAGTACCAGGACACGAACCAGTTGCAGTTTGGGTTGATTCGGCTGCTCACGGAAAAGCAGCAGAACATCTGCGTCGTTGGGGACCCTGACCAGTCGATTTATCGTTGGCGCGGCGCCGACATCACGAACATTCTCAAGTTCGAAGAGCACTTTCCCTCTGCGAAAGTTATTCGGTTGGAAGAGAATTATCGATCGACGCAGAACATCCTGGACCTCGCCAGCGGCGTGATTAAGCACAACGTTGAGCGCAAAGAAAAAGCGTTGTGGACGCAGAATTCTGCCGGCGAAAAGATTCGCTATTACCAGGCGCTGGATGCGGAATCGGAAGCGCGGTTTGTCGCCGCGAAAATTCAGGAACACCTGCGTGCCGACGCCGACATTCGCACCGCGGTGTTGTACCGCACCAACTCACAATCGCGTGTGTTTGAAGAAGCGATGCGCCGCGCCGGGCTGGGTTACAACATCGTCGGTGGTTTTTCTTTTTACGAGCGGATGGAAGTGCGCGACATTATTGCCTATCTGAAATTGGCGATGAATCCGCATGATTCGATCGCCTTGCAACGAGTCATCAACACACCGCCGCGGGGCATTGGCAAGATGACGCTCGATGCGATCGAAGCGCGCGCACGCGAATTCGGCATCTCGTACTGGGCGGCAACTTCCGATCTGATTGAAGATGATCGCCACCTTTCGGCACGCGCGGTGGCCGCCCTGGCGAATTTTCAGCGCGTGGTGAACGGATTGGCTGCGAAGGTTCAGCAAGTAACTCAACCAATCGAACCTAATAACGATCAAGACACAGAGAACACGATCGAATCAGCCTCTCCCGTTTCAGATCTCGTGAAAGCTGCGATTCTCGATACTGGTTACGAGAATGCGCTGAAGTCAGAAAACAACGAAGAAGCCGAAGCCCGGTTGGAAAACTTACAGGAGTTGGTTAACGCCGCCGTCGACTATGACGAACAGGGTGCGCAGGGCCTGCTGGACTTCATTGATCACTCAGCGTTGGTAGCCGACACTGATCAGTACAAAGCGGACGTGCCGGTGACGCTGATGACCGCGCATTCGGCTAAAGGTCTCGAGTTTCCTCTCGTCTTCATCGTTGGCCTGGAAGACGGGTTGTTTCCGCATTCGCGTTCGTTGAGCGACGCGTCGGACATTGAAGAGGAACGGCGGCTTTGTTACGTGGCAATGACCCGCGCCGAAAGGTTTCTCTACGTCACTCATGCCGTCAAGCGCCGCGTTTACGGCGAGGAACTCGCTTCCGAACCTTCCCAATTTCTAAACGAGATGCCGCTTGAGCTGATTGACGACCTGTCTCATGGACGGTCGTGGTTGTCGTTCGCGCGAGGCTCGTCTGCGGTCGAAGAGGATGGTCACCTTGCCGCCCATCGTGGGACTAAGGCCCGGGCAAAGTACGAAGGCAAGACCTACGACAGCGCCCAGTCCATCGCTGAATTCTTCCGCGACCGGTCGGCCCGGATGGGCTCCCCCAGAGTCCAAAGTCCCACGTCCAAAGTTCAAAGTTCGAGCAGTCGTGCCGGCCCGGCAAGCTCTTCGCCGGGTAACAGCCAAGACGCGGGACATTGGGTGCCGGGTTCGTACGTGCGGCACGCAAAGTATGGAAGGGGCTTGGTTTTGCGTCGCGAGGGCTCTGGCGACCAAATCAAGTTGACCGTCAGTTTTCCCGGTTACGGCCAGAAGAAACTTGTCGAAAAATACGCTGGCTTGGAAAAAGCCTAGGAATCCACCCTCCGTCTCACCGCCCTTTTTGGTGGCTACTAAAGTCTGCAAGTCCGCGACAAAGAATTTGCAACGAAATCGTACAGTCCGGAAGGCCCACTTTGGTGGACATGCCCAGATCGGTGTGCTAGCCTTTTTGGCGTCAATAACAGCGAACCTGGTCAAGGAAGGGTTCGCTTTCTTTTTGAGCTTTAAGGCTTTATCTAACGTCGTCATTGCTTGCCGTTGCGGGTTTAATTCGACGAACCGGTCTTTTCAGAGCAGCGTTTCAGGAACTTTAGCCCTAGCTTCGGCTTTAACGTCTTCAGTCTCCTAGCCGAGGGACGAGTCACAGGCGGCTCGCGCGCTCGCTGCTGAAAAGTTGGCAAAAAACTATCGGACAGGAGAACCCGACTTGAAGAAAATCACCTCTATTTTGGGAAGCGCCTTAGGTGTGCTCCTCGTATTTTCAGTAATTTCCTACGCGAAGTCCTTAATTCAGACGCAAAATCCAAAGCCCGCGTCGCAGGCGAAGGTCCTTGAGGTCGCTGGTCAAATACCTGAGACGGCGCCGGAGACTGTTCCCGCTAAGACTGCTGAGGCGGCTCCTGCGAGTCCGTTTCAGGTCTTCTCGGCCACGGCTTACAGTCTGCGCGGCAGGACTGCAAGTGGCCAATCCGTAACGCGCGGTTTGATTGCGGCTGACCCGCGTGTGCTGCCGATTGGAACTCGCGTGCGGGTCGAAGCCGGGCCCTGGACCGGCGAATATCTGGTCGCAGATACGGGCGGGGCGATCAGGGGCCGCAAGATCGACATCTGGACACCCTCGTCGCGTGAGGCCATGCAGTTTGGACGTCGCGCGGTGAAACTGACTGTGCTGTCACTTCCGGCCTCACGCGCAAAGTCTGCAAAGCCACAACCCAAGCCGGTCACGAATAACTCGACGACGACCGACGTCGCCACAGACAAAAAGCAGTGACTCAGATCGTCGCACTCAACTCAATCGATTAACAAAACAGTTTCGAATCAAAGGCGGGAGCAATCCCGCTTTTCTTTTTTTAATCGGCACCAGTTAAGATGCTGCGGTGGATTCCAACGCGGCGTGCGCAGCAGTTCTGGTTGAAGTTTGGCGTGGACCGATCATCGAATCACTGCATCGTGGCCACTTGATCGCGGTCGATGGCGATGGCAAAACAATCGCGGAATTAGGCGACCCCGCCACTGTTACCTTCATTCGTTCCTCCGGAAAACCTTTTCAGGCAATTCCCCTCGTAGCTTCAGGCGCCGCAGATCGATTCGGGCTCAGCGAGAAAGAGATTGCGATTGCTTGTGGCTCGCACAGTGGCGAGCCAATTCACGTCGAGACCACCGAATCGATTCTGCGAAAGATTCGTATGGACGCGAGCGCTCTAAAGTGCGGAGTTCACGAACCATTCAGCGCTGAAGTTGCGCGCGAGTTAGCTAAGAACAAACAGCAGCCGAGCGTTCTGCAAAATAACTGTTCGGGAAAGCACGCTGGCATGTTGGCACTGGCGAAGCACCTCGGGGCGCCGACCGAAAGTTATGACCTGCCCGAAAATCCGGTGCAGCAGCAGATCCTCCGCGCCGTTTCCGAATTCTCAGAGATACCGCAGCAAGCGATCCCAATTGGTATTGACGGTTGTGGCGTTCCAGTTTTCGGACTCTCCGTCCGCGCGATGGCGTTGATGTATGCGCGGTTAGTTCATCCGCCGGCGACCTTCGATGCGAGCGTCAAGGCTGCTTGCAAACGCATTTTGCATGCGATGATGGCTTATCCTGAGATGATTGGCGGTACGAAGGATCGTCTGGACACAGAGTTAATTCGCGCCGCCGGCGGCCGATTGATTTCAAAAATTGGCGCTGAAGGCGTGTACACAGTGGGCGTTCTCCCGTGCGCTGAGTGGCCGACGGGAGTTGGTTTCGCTTTGAAAATGGAAGACGGCGACGACAAACGCGCGCGTCCACCGGCGGTCATCGAGGCTTTGCGACAGCTTCGCGTTTTGCATGAGACTGAAATATGTTCGCTTGCGGCGTATGCGCCTACGCCGATTACCAACCGTCGCGGCGAGCGCGTCGGGGAAGCGCGCGCGGCATTTTCTTTAAACGTCCGCAACTAATGACTGCCACACCGAAAGTGAATGAGCCCGTGCTGCTCCGCGATTCCGCCGGCCGGATAGATTACGACTCAATTCCGGATGTAATTCAGTGGTTCCTCGACTATGACGAGCGCGTGGCCATCGTCAAACATCCGAAAATTGAAGAACTGTTTCACTGGAAGCAGCAAGAAAGTCGCGCTGCCGGCGAAGACGTCTTCAACTTTAGCCGCGCTGAGGATCGTCTGGCTATCGGCATCATTCAATCGCTCGCGCACCATCCGACAGAAGCAGCCTTGCACAGTTGGATTGCGCAACTTTTGAACGCGCTCAACACTGCCTCGAAAGCAACTGAAGACGCCGCGCAGGCGTATACGTTAAATATGGACAGCGCCTCAGTAGTCAACGAGTCGGCCAAGATTCCGAGCGCGTCCGCGAGACAGGATTATTTGATCAACTGCTGGCTCGAAACGTTGTGTACAGCGGAGGTCCGCGTGCTCGGGTGGCTGTACCGGGAGATCTATCAACGACCGTTTAATCCAAATAATTTTTAGGACACGACCATCGATCCAATCACATTCAAAATTCTGATCAGCATCGCCATCGTCGTCATTGCGACAGTGCATGGTTACGGCGCCGCGTGGTTGGCGATCTGGATGCTCTTTCATCCTTACAACCCCGTGAAGGTTTTCGGGATCACGATCTGGCCGCAAGGCATGATTCCACGTCATCGCGAGCGGCTCGCCCAGTCGATTGGCAATGCTGTCGGCAATGAACTGGTGTCGCAAGAGACAGTCTTCAATGCGCTGTTCGAGACCGGATTTTTCAATCGAAAGATCGAGGGCTTCGTGAATGCCTATACGACCGACCTTCTTTCAACTGTTTATCCGTCGCTGATCGAAGCATTACCGACTGGGGCACGCGCGCCGGTGCTCGACACGATTGCGGCCCTGCAATACAGGCTTGCTGAACACATCGCCTCAGTCTTGAAGCTGTCTCTTATACAC
>JBKPPE010000495.1:0-4346 GCA_046733375.1 Acidobacteriota bacterium
TAGTAGTTCCAGCGGCAAGTCGCCTAATAAACTGCGCAACTCTCGCAACTTGCCGGCGTTGCTCGTCGCGATTAACAGCCGGCGACTCAACGCGTTTTCTCCGGCGCGAACGTAGTCAGTAGTGAACCCAACAAGCCGAACGACGACCGCCCCGTCCATTCGACCGAACCATGTTTGACCATGGTGACACTGGCAGAATACTTGAGGGACGCAGCTCCTTTTTGAATGGCTGCTCCGTTCGCTGAAAAAGCCGACCGTTCCTGTTTCGAGAACAGTTCAACAAAGGAAATCGCCGACGCCCGATCATCGGCAAATGATAAAGAAAAAATCGGGAGCGAAGTGTCTACGGCGGATTGCGTTCGATTAAAAGCGGCGACATTCCTAATGGATTCACCACGCGTTTTCGCTTCCAGACATCGACGCACTTCATCAGCCGGTCCGCTCAGAAAATATTTGTCGAGAAAAGCCATACCCCAATTGTCGGAAGTGGAGACGACCATTTCCGCTTGTCCTACCGACTCGACCCTGGGATTCACTCCCAATCTGTCTGACGCAATCTTTTTGATCGATTGTTGGTCGAACGTTTCCGCAACCAAAACGGCCGGCGCACTCTGATCCACATGGATGATCTCCAAACGCGGACCAATGGCCGCGAAGAACCCGTCGGCGTCCCGAATTCCATACGGTTCAAGCAATCCCTGCAGTAGCGGTCGTGAGGCAATCGCACCGATAACATCGGAATGCGACGATACGACCGCATTCAGTTGCGACCAGAAGCTTTTTGCGTCTCTGAGGTTGTAAACTGTTACCGACATTGCATCCGGCGGCACGAATGAAGTGTCGATTGACTTCAGCGAGTCGTTTGAGGATGCGCTCGCAGCCTGTTGAGTCACGCCTTGAGCAAGCGCTACAAAACAATGATCCTCCGCACCGGCGTCATCGAATCGAGCAGTCCAGGCCAGCCCATCGATGAGATTTCCGAATGTGTTCGATATCAACGGCGCGAGCGACGTGCCTTCCGATGAATTGCCGGTTCGCGACAGGACCCACGCCTGAATGACGAGTTTGACGCCGGCTTTTGGAACATAAGCGAAGACTGCAGATCGCGAATCAATGAGATTCTGCCGGGCCACCTGAAACTGATTTTCCTCTGAAAGTGACTTGCGCTTCCGTACATGAACGTCGAGGCAAGACATGACAACAGATTCGTCATTGCCAACAATCGCGACAGTATCAATCACTGACAACACTAGGCGGCGAGAATTGTCTGCGGTGGACCACTCCTGAAGATCAGCGCCGTTTATTTGCTTTCTGATGACAACAACTTCGGCTCCGTACGATTCACGCGCTAGCTTATCCACATACTTCTCAATTGTCGGCCGCATGCGGTTCTGCGACGTGTGCGTTTCGATGATTAGCGCGGCAAGCGGCTTGATTGTGAGCGTGCTGCCGCTTTCCGTCGCTTGCGGCTGCGCGAAGCAAACCGCGAATTGCGAGCGCGCGAGCAAAACGGATTCGGCGGATCCAATTCCAGTCCAACGTGCAAAGCTCACCAGCCACCGGTGCGAGATTAGTTCTCGTGGCGCGTCAAGGGCTTCGGCCAATGCTCCCCAGGCTTCCGTTTTTGAGAGACTGCCGGCGATCTGCGCAAGGTCATTGGCTTCTATGTAGGCGACCGATTCGGCCGGGACATAGGAAGCCATGTCGGCTTTGTGTGGGCGATTCCACACCACCCAAGCCGCTCCCGCAAGGAGGAGAACGGCCAACAAGAATACGAGCGATTTGCGAAGGTTGCGGATCAAAGCGGGCATCGTACAGCGTCTGTTCTAACGGCACAACTTCGTTCACTTAGACCGGTCCACGCGAAATTCGAAATAATCGCGACTCAAATTGACGTTAAACGATGCAAAATGATGTTGACAATGTTTCTGACGCTATTGTAGTCTGCCTTTGGCGGTTTGAGCGCCGGGTTCTCTCAGAGTAAAGCGCTCCTTTCTTTTCTCTTTCTCTTCCGCAGCATCGTCGCGGAAACCCCGCCGGATACGGTTGCCCCACCTTCACCGAAGAAGCTTCCAAATCCAATTTGCCGAGACCTTAAATGAAAAGAGCGAGTTGTTCCCCCAAGATTCGGATTGCGCGCGCGCGTCTGTCGCGTGCTCGCCGCGCCCGAGCCCGAGTGCGGCGTCAACGTCTGCTCATGTTCAGAATCGCAAGGAGTCACGCATGATGCTTAAACGTGGAAAGACAAGCATGGTCGGCGTTGATATTGGTTCGAGTTCCGTGAAAGCCGTCGAGCTTCAGGGTAAAGGCGCTGATCTTCAATTGCTGAACCTGGGTTTCGAAACGCTGCAAGCGGATTCAGTCGTGGACGGTCAGATTATGGAATTGAATGCCGTCTCAAACGCGATCAGCAGCATCTTCAACGAACACAAGATCAAAACGACGAGGGTAGCAGCCGGCGTCAACGGCCACTCTGTCATCGTCAAGAACATCGTGCTGCCGCAAATGACTGAAGACGAACTTCAGGAATCGTTTGCGTGGCACGCGGAAGAGCACATTCCGTTCGATATCTCTGACGTCAATCTCGACTATCACGTGATGAATCGATCCGATGATGCGATTCACGTGCTGTTGGCGGCCTGCAAGCGCGACAAAGTTGCGAACCTCAAGCAAGCAATTCAACTCGCGGGCAAACAGCCGTCAGTCGTCGATGTCGACGCTTTCGCGCTGCAGAATTGCTACGAGCTGAATTACGACCCGCAGTCCGGTCACGTTGTGGCGTTGCTGAATATCGGCGCCTCAACGACGAACATCAACATTTTGAACGGCGTGCGATCGGTTTTCACCCGCGACGCGACCTTCGGCGGAAACCAGTACACGTCGTTGCTGCAAAAAGAAATGGGACTAACGTTCGACCAGGCGGAAGCCGTCAAACGTGGCATGCCTTTGCCGGAAGGCATCGAGCAGCGAGAGATCGCGCCGATTCTCGATACCGTATCTGACATCCTCGCTCTGGAAATTCAGAAGACGATGGATTTCTATCGGGCCACTGTCGAAGAAGGCGAGTCCGCCGTGGAAAAGATTCTGGTATCCGGCGGTGGTTCGAAATTGAAAGGGCTCGTCGATTTTCTGTCGCGAAGATTCGAGGTGCCCGTCGAGATGTTCGATCCGTTCCGAAAAATTAAAGTGGACTCTCGAGGTTTTGACCCCGAGTACATGCGCGAGATCGTTCCCGAAATGGCGATTGCAGTTGGATTAGCGCTGAGAGGAGTTGACGCGCGGTGATCAAAGTAAACCTTTTAGATTCGATTACTGATCGTTCCAGTGGCGTTGCGTTCGTCGAAGACAGAGTTTCGAGCACGCGCACGCAGACATTGCTGCTGGGTGTGACTGTGATGGGCCTACTAGTGCTGGGCCTCGGGTACGAGTACATCAGCACAAACCGCCAACACACTGCTGCAGTAGAAGAGTTGCAGCGGCAACAGCGCATCAATGACCAGATGAACGCC
Organism: Acidobacteriota bacterium; assembly: GCA_046733375.1. Classification (GTDB taxonomy): domain Bacteria; phylum Acidobacteriota; class Blastocatellia; order Pyrinomonadales; family Pyrinomonadaceae; genus UBA11740. The sequence continues at coordinate 3,510 of JBKPPE010000495.1, forward strand.
GTCAAGAAAGAGCAGGCGGAACTGGAAAAGAAGATCGCCGACATCAATCTTCGCGTCCAGGCGATCCAAAAACTTCGCGCTTCGCAGCAAGGACCAAGCATGGTGCTGGAAGAGATCAAAGCGCGGTTTGACGCCGTTCCCGGTCTTTACCTGAAGAGCGTCGAACAAAAAGAGGCAGAAATAACGATCAAGGGCGAGTCGCCCAACGAAGCTGCAGTTACGCGCTTCGGTCAGAGCATGGAGTTCTCGTCCGGACTCTTTTCGAACCTGAACATCGAAACCGCTCGGGAAGTTGCGCAGGGGTCGAAGAGCGGTGCGGCGGCAGCTGCGGCCGCGGCGGATCAGAACGTGCCACCTCCTGAGGTCGTTTCGTTTACCATCAAGTGCACTTACGCACATCCCAACAATCAACAGAATCCGGCGCCCACAAACCAGGTCGCCAAGAAATAGACTCGATCGCAACTTATCTTCGCCAAGGAAACGAATATGAAAATCGGAAGTCTCAACAACATTCCCTGGTACGTACGCCTGGTGGTCTTTGTCGCGGTCGCGTTGGGCATCTACGCCGGCTTTTGGTATTTCGTCACGCGCGGCACCCGCAAAGACACCCAGGAACTAACCGAAAAAATTGATGTACTGAAGAAGGCCAACATGGAAGCCCAGGCCGCATCGCAGCGCCTTGTCGAGTTCCGCACTGCTTATAAAAACAAGCAGGAAGAACTGGAAGAGCTGCGGGCCCTACTGCCCGAGCAGCGCGAGCTGACGAATGTCCTCCAGGGCATTCAAGATCGCGCGCGCGTGACCAGCCTGCAACTTCGGAAGTTCACGCCGAAAGAT
>JBKPPE010000496.1:0-2876 GCA_046733375.1 Acidobacteriota bacterium
TTTTTCGAGGTCAGCATTGGTGAGAACGCCTTCCGGGTATGAACTACCGGTACCGAGAATGCCTGCGCGAATATTCGACATTGATGCTTGCTTACACTCTTATTTTAAAAGCCGTTTAGAGGCAGGACTTGTCCTGCCGAGACGCCGCACAAGTGGCGGCTTCTAAACGGCCATAACCAAGTTCTCGTTATGCGGTCTGATCGACTTGAACGACTTCGCGCCCCTTGTAGTAGCCGCACTTCGGACACACGCGATGTTGCATGCGCGGCTCCTGGCAGTTCGGGCAGACGACAGTTTGTGGGACGCGCAGTGCGTCATGCGCCCGGCGTTTGCCGCGGCGTGCTTTCGAGTGACGACGTTTTGGATTAGGCATAATTACTCCAACTCCATTTTAGATTTTGGCTTTGTGATTTTGGATTATTGACGGCAGAGCCGGCACGCGATCAAATCGCAATCAAAAATCTAAAATCTCAAATCCTTCAGCTTCTCCCAGCGTGAATCAACCCGCTGTGTTTCGCATTTGCAAGCGGCCGTGTTTCGATCCGCGCCGCACACCGGGCAAAGACCCTGGCAATCTTCCCGGCAAAGACTCTGCGCGGGCTTTGCCAGGAGAATTTGTTCGCGTACGAGCTGATCCAGGTCGATGTCGGTCCCATCGAAGATCGACAGGTTCAAATCGTCGCTCACCAATTCATGCTGTTCTTCGCCTCTCCAGCTAACGGCCGTGGTAAACCGTTCGTCAAATTCGGCGGAAAACGGAATCGGCACCGGCTTCACACACCGAGCACACACAGTCTCGAGTGTCGTCGTAAGACTTCCTATCAACTCGACTTCGTCGCCTTTTCGGCGAAGCTGCCCGCGAACTTCTGCCGGCTCGATCAGGCGCAAGTCCGTGTCTTCCAGTGCAAGATCGTTCGGCTGATAAGTGTGCGCGAACTGTCGATCCTTCTCTTGATTTTCAAGCTCCAGCCGCATGATTCAGGTTCTGAACCTCACAGACAGCGTCAGGAGGCCGGGCACAAAGTTGTTAATTATAGCGACGCAATTCTTGGTGTCAAAGCGGCGTCAGCGTCCTCCGGCGGCTTTGCGGTTCACTTTTCGCGCCTTTTTTACGGCGCGCTTGCCGCGCGCGGGCTCGGGATTGTCTTCGTCGAGCTTATCGCACTCGGCCCGCCACTTCGATTCGAGACTATGGTTGTCGACAACCCCGCATTCATTCAGAATTTCGATCAAGGTCTTCACCAGCGCATGATTCGCATACGCCGTTTCGGATTGTCGCAGCAGCAATTTCAATCCCTGCTCCAGTCTTTCAGCCAAACGCGCAAGGGTGTTTTCGAGAATCGTCACCCGCTCAAGCAGATGCTCTTCGTTGGGAGTCGTGTCCTGATATTCGACACGCATCGAGGGGGGTCGGACCACGAGCATCAAGCGGGTGCCGCAACGCTGACAGAACTCCTGACCCAGCGGATTCGCCGCCCGACAGTTTTGGCAGAAATGTGAGATAGCGCGTTGCATTCTCAGAATTTGGAATCTTGAATCTTAAATATGAAATTTCGTTTTTCGTACTTTGGGCTTTGAACTTTACTTTGAAAAGACAAAAACCTAAGCACTAAGCACAAAGTTCAAAGCACAGCGATCAGTATTCGTAAAACCCTCTTCCCGTCTTCCGTCCCAACCAACCAGCGTCAACATATCGCTTCAACAACGGACAGGGCCGGTACTTCGAATCAGCAAAGCCTTCATACAAAACGTCCATAATCGCAAGACAAACATCCAACCCGATGAAGTCTGCCAGCGTCAGTGGACCCATCGGATGATTCATCCCCATCTTCATAATCCCATCGATGCTCTCTCGCGTGGCAACGCCTTCGTGCAGTGCAAAGATCGCTTCATTGATCATCGGCATCAACACGCGGTTGGAAATGAAGCCCGGATAATCCTGACACTGGAGCGGCGTCTTGCCAAGTTTTTCGCTGAGCTCCCGGACTCTATCGTAAGTCGCATCCGACGTCGCCGCGCCACGAATCACTTCAACTAGCTTCATTACCGGTACGGGATTCATGAAGTGCATGCCGATCACTTTGTCAGGTTTGTTCGTCGCGGCGCCGAGTTTCGTAATCGAAATCGACGAAGTGTTCGAAGCCAGGATCGTATCGCCTTGTGTGATCTGATCGAGCGCGCGAAACACTTCCGTCTTCACCTCGAGATTCTCGGTCACGGCTTCGACGACGATAAACGCCTCGCGCAGGGAAGAAAGATCGGTCGTTGGCTTGATTCGGCCGATAATCGCGCGCTTCTCTTCCTGTTTGAGCCGCTCTTTATCGACGTCACGCTGCAGACTCTTGTCGATCGCAGTCATCCCGCGCGCGAGAAAATCTTCAGCGACGTCCCGCATCACGACGTCGAATCCTGCCCGCGCCGCAACCTGGGCAATACCGTTGCCCATCGTGCCCGCGCCGATTACTCCGAAAAGTTCGCTCATAACCACGTGGCACAGACTTCAGTCTGTGATCCATCTGCGTTTTATAATTCGCCGAAAGGATAAACACAGACTGAAGTCTGTGCCACTATTTCAACTTATCGGCCCAATTCATCAGAGGCTGCGCGCCGCGCATCGCATCCTTCAATTCATCATCCGAAGCTCTCGTGCCTTGGCCGCCATAGAGCGCCCGACCGGCCGCGCTGCGAAAAAACTTCATCGTGTAAACGCCGAGCGCTGTGCCAATCGGAATATTCACGAGCGAAATGATCGCCACAACCGTCCCGAGCGGTTTGACCCACGCTGCGCGTTTGCGAAAGCCGTAACCCACCAATAGTGGCAACAGGCCGACCGCAATGAATAGGATCACAAACGCAACACTGCCAAGCGCCAGGGC
>JBKPPE010000497.1:0-2295 GCA_046733375.1 Acidobacteriota bacterium
CCGTCGTGTTGCCCTCGCCGATCGCGGTGAAGAGTTCAAGTTCAATTCCCGCTTTCAGCGCCTGGGTGCGTTGATACCCGTTGAAGGTCTCGAAGATTAATGCTGGTGATGGTTGTTTTTGCGTTTGTGCTTCTGGAGCCATGATCAGTCGTTCCTTGATGAATGATTATTGGGAAAGGCAAAGCGTAGCGAACGGATGAAGGAAAGTCTAATCGCGAGCGGTGGTGCGAACCGTTAGTTCAAATTAAGAGAGACAGGTTGTGGAAGTCCTTCGATCGAGAGCACGAGCCCATGTGGCGACGACACTGGTTGTTTGTTGGGAGCGAGAAAAAAGATAAGGCCTTGTCGTCGTCGTTCTTCATGCGTGAGCGGATCTTTCAGCTTGAAGTCGTACGCCCGCACGTCTTCCTCGAAAGTCTTGCGCGCATGCGGATTGTAGGCAAACACGCCGTTCGCGCTCAGTACTCTGGAAATCGCCTGCTTGACCGAAATTGATTTCCACGCGGTTCCGGCGTTGTCTCGCAACGTAAACCTCATTTTTTTCAATTCGATCGGCACGCCTCCGTTGTGCGTCATCTCAAACCGCACGGGCAACAAACCTGCGAGTTGGAAGTTCGCCTCGAACAGTTCCTGAGTCTCTTCGTCGGTGAGGAGCGGCGCCGCGCGTACCGATAGCGATCCGAGATTGACAGCCGGCGCTGATGCCGGAAGCGCTGGCAAGCTTTCCGGGGATTTCACCTTGAATAATGTAAGGGTCGGAACGGCTCGATTGGCCATCTTTGCGCAGCCACAAGTGATCACAAGAAGCGCCAGGCATAGCGTGTTCAGCGACGTGGTTCGCGCGCGCGACGACATGCGCGGCACTGTGTCATGGTTGAAGAGGAAAGGCAAGATAGCTTTTGGTCCACGCATCCGACCTTTGGGGTGGTCGCTAATTTGAATTGCTCTCAGTGTCTCTGTGCGGCCTCGGTGTCTCTGGGAGGAAAATGGTTCGCGAAAGATCCACCACTGAGGCACAGAGAATTCACTGAGACAAAGAGAAATGAAGTTGGGGGAACTACCGACCTTTGCGTGCTCAATCAAAAACGGCGGGAGTGTGTCCCGCCGTAATTGGTGCGTCACCGAGAGCCAGCATCCGCGAATTCGGGCCGCCACGGATTTTTGCCATCTGCCCGGTCGAGGGTGAGAACTGACAAGCGCAATTTAATTATCGCGTTAGATACTGTCAATAGCAAAGATACTATCTATTCGGATAGACTCTGGGTGCTTCACCGGCGCCCTGCAATGCTATTGCTTTTTTTTCATCAAAGATTTGCGACGGACTCGGATCGGAGCGCGAGCCGCCAACAAACTCTGGTGTCGATGATTGATGATGTAGCAAAGTCCCTGGTGAGTCAGTCCCAGAATCCTGGCCGCCCGCGTGACGCTGCCGTTGGCTTCTTCAAGCGCGCGTTCGATCAGACTGCTTTCACACTTGCGCACTTCTTCCGCGAAAGGAATGCGCAGCGTTCCATCTGCTGCGGTTGTCTCTGGTTTTGCCATGGTCGTTAACGACCGCGCGCATGCGCGCAAACGCTGCAGCGTTTCGCGGCTGACATTCTCACCGAGACGCTGATCGGCTTGCGCATAGAAGTCTTTGATTTGGTCGGTGGACAGAAACGCTTTCAACTCTTCGATCATGGTGAGGAAAATCTGACCCGAGTATTCGCGATCGCCTTCTTCTTCAGCCGCCGTTGCGGCACGTCTCAGAGTCTCAAGCGCGGCAGCGTGCTCACCGCGTCTTGCTTCCGCGACACCTTGTATTTGCAGAGTTTCACCTATGTGCATCAACTAAGCCTCCGTCTTCGTGGATAGAAAAAGGCTTTCGGGATGCAAGGACCGGGCGAGGCCGGCTTCCCAGTCAACCTGACGCTCGACGATTGAACTGTCGAACTAAAAAAACTACTTCGAGGGTATTGCTAATCGCTATCCAACATTCGCCGCAGGGTCTACTGGCTGTAAACGTTGTGACGAACGGCGAGCCGCCAAAATGGCTTTTAGGCCGGCACGCCTATGAACCCAACTCTATGAACCCGCCGACGCCGCCTCAGCTTTCGCAGTAAGGTAGGTGAGCTGACTCGCGTCGATCATATTTAAACCTTGCTCTCGCACGCTCTTGAAACCGGGGACGATTTCGTTGACTGGCGCGCTCATTAGTTTCTGGCTTCGCTTGTAACCGGTGAAATCAAGGTACAGGTGCTTGCGCATGAATCGATCGGGCCAGCCCGCGAAGCGCCAGAGAGGATACTTGATTCC
>JBKPPE010000498.1:0-1722 GCA_046733375.1 Acidobacteriota bacterium
AGTGAACCAGTAGCGAAATATCCTGGGCGCGTTCGCGTAACGCCGGCAACATAATGGGAAAGACGTTCAATCTATAATAAAGGTCACTGCGAAACTTCTTTTCGCCGACCATTTGTGCCAAGTCAGCGTTTGTCGCTGCGATCACACGCACGTCAACGCGAATCGTTTTTCCGCTGCCCAGCCGCTCAAATTCTTGCTCCTGCAGGACTCGCAGCAATTTCGGTTGCAACTCAACCGGAATCTCTTCAACTTCATCGAGAAAAATCGTACCGCGATGCGCGAGTTCAAAACGTCCCTTGCGTTGTTCGACCGCGCCGGTAAACGCACCGCGCTCGTGACCAAACATCTCGCTTTCGAGGAGCCCGGTAGGAATAGCCGCACAGTTCACTTTTACCAGGGGGTGATTGCTTCGACCGCTCAGATTGTGAAGCGCGCGAGCGATCAACTCCTTTCCGGTTCCGGTTTCACCAAAAATAAGCACCGTCGAATCGGTAGGAGCTACGGTTTGCACATCCTCGAGCGCGCGCTTCAGAGCCGGGCTTGTGCCGATGATCTCTTCGAAGTTGTATTCGCTGCGAATCTCTTCCTGAAGATAAAGCTTCTCTTCCTGTAGCTTGTTTTTGAGTTCATCGATCTGCTGATACGCCAACGCGTTCTCGACCGCAACCGTTACCTGTTCACCGACGGCGGTGAGCAGGTCAATGTCCTCTTCAGTAAATGCATCTTCGCTGAGCCGACCTACGCCGAGAACACCAAGCACGCGATCGCGAGAAATGAGAGGAATCTTGCAGCCAGATTTGAGGCCAGTTCGCATCGCAAATGAATCAGTTGACAGGTCAGAACTACTGATCATCACAGGGAGCCGAGTTGTGAAGGCGCGGCCTGAGAGCGTCCCGTCCAGTTCGATAATGTCGTCCTCGATAAAGACATCCTCGTGATCGGGAAAGTCCATCGCAGTCGCGCGCAGCTTGTTAATAGTTGGATCATACAGCGCCAGCCCTGCAATATCGTGCGGCAGCACTCGGCGGAGACAGCCGGAAACTGCTGAAACGAGTTCGCGAAGATTGAGATTGGAGACCAGCGTGTGATTTATCTCCAACAGGAGTTGCCAGCGATCGCGCTCACGGGCCAGCTTCTGTTGATGACATTGAGCCTCAATGGCAACGGCGATTTGTCCGGCCAGCAATCCTGTAAATTCAATATCAATTTCATCGTAGACACCTGCGTCTTCACTCCAGAAGTTAAGCGAACCCAGGCGCTGATTGGCGGTGGTTAGAGGAAAGCTGCAAATCGCTTTGATGGGGTGATTCGGAATCGTTTTCGCAAGAGGAAAGCGATCTCCTTCCTCGGCGATATCGTGGACCACCACTGGTTCCTGATGCTGCCAAACCCAGCCGGCGACGGAACCTTCGATTGGAACTTCTGCTGGAGGCTGCCACTTTGTGGGAATGCACGTCTCCATGAAGTGACACCTCATCAAATGTCGCTTCGGATCGTGGAAGACGACAGCCATACTCCGAAACTTAAATAACGACTGTAGTCGACAAGCAAGATCGTGGAATAGCTTTGTAAGATCACGATGAGACGCGATTGCTTTCGACAGCTCGAGCAAAGTGAGGTACTGCTCAGGCTTTAAACCTCTGGCTTCGAGTTGAGCGGTTGTGGTCGACAATTTCTATTCCTTCAGTTCCTGGTGGCTTGCATGAAGTTAACGGCCCACTC
>JBKPPE010000499.1:0-3894 GCA_046733375.1 Acidobacteriota bacterium
GCCTGCGTTTTGGTTTGTATTTGTTTGATTCCCAGTTGACGTTTGAACCCGCTCACTACCGGGCGCGGTTCTGTAACCAGCCGCCGCCACGCTGTTTTCAATGCCGCCTGCCGCCTGCCTACTGCCTTCTGTTTGTCCGGCACCTGACACCTGATCCCTGACACCCGCAGTTCTCCAGTATTCCTTCACAATGTCATAGGGCTTCTTGTCGTAGTTATCCGAAAACAGCGCGAGCATTTCGTGCGCGGTCTTGCCGTCGTAAAGGGGCGCAATGAGCGGCTGTACGAGCGTGACCGTGCCATCGTAGGCGCGTGTGTCGCTCCACGATTCGAGATAGTGCGCCATCGGTATGTGCCACTGACAGATGTCCGACGTTTCGTTGTTGTAGAGGCTCAGATGCGCGCGCAGCTTAACTTTGCTCAGACGGTTTAGATCAAGCCGCAGATCAATCGGCGTGTTGTAAGCTGGATTACCGCCGATGATGATGAGCGTTTCGACTTTGCCCGCGTCGATGTCGCCGACCAGTTCGCGCAGCGACTGTGTTTGATCGACCGAGTTCGCTTCGAGGGGATCCGAATAGAAGACGGTCTTGCCGACGTTGCCGAGCGCGTCGTTCATTGCGTGAGCAAGCGCTTGAACAATCGGTGAAGCAGAGCGGCCGGCAACGACGAGTGAGGATCCTTTGTGCTGTTGAAGGTCTTGAGCCACCGCGCCGGCGTCAAATGTTGCGGCGGCTGAAGGAGCGCTGACCTTCGCCCCGACAAAGCTAGCCAGAGCTTGAACAGTCTGGACCGACTCACTCGGTTTCACGGCGAATCGATGATCCGCATTCGCTCCCGTAATCGTCGGTGTGCTTTCGATCACGTATAAGCGGCTCATATCGCCTTTGTCTGCGCCTTCACGTCGCTTCGCCGCATAGTCCCGCGCGTAACGCAGATTCCCCGGCCAGCCATTCAAAAAATCTGCACCGAGCGAAAGAATGCGATCGGCTTTGCTGAAGTCGTAAGTCGTGTGCACGTCCTGTCCGAACGCCATGACCGCGCCGGCGCGCGCGTTGTCGCGATTGACCGGTTCGTACTGGTGCCACTTCGCTTCGGGAAAGTCCGTGAGGATCTGCTTCATCTGCGCCGCGAGCGTCGGCGAAGTGATCGTTTCGGTAAGGAAGCGCAGGCCGGCGCCCTTCTGAACTCTAATGCCTCGGTTTTGATCTTCTATTAACCCGCGTATTTCAGCGACGAATGCCATCCACGGCCGCGTCTCACTGCGATAGGACGGCGCTTGCGAACGATCGGGATCGTAAAGCGAGAGGATTGAGGCTTGGGCAAAAATATCGGTGGCGGTTGCGCCACCGGTGCTGGGGTGATCAGAATTTCCTTCAATTTTTGTCGGACGGCCTTCGTTGCTGCGCACCAAGACTGGCGTCGCGATGCCGCCGAGCGTGAAGGCAGACGCGAACCAAAGACCGCGTCCCGGAACTTCTTCTTCCGGCTGCTTGATGTAAGGAATAATTTTCTCGGGTGGTTGAATGACGCATCCGGTCAAACCGGCCAGGGCGAGCGACGCGCTCATGACTTTCAGGAAAGTGCGACGTTCGATCGGATCAGTCCACTCTTCAGCCTGCTGCGGGAATTCGCGACGCACGAACTCTTCAAACACGGGCGAGTCGGCGAGTTCTTCGAGACTGCGCCAATATTCCCTGGGAGCGCGGGCATCCTGCCCGCCCAATATGCGGTCTCGGAGAAGCTTGAAATTAATGTGACGATCGTTACTCATTCTTTTTCGTGGCACAGACTTCAGTCTGTGATTAATCAACTGTCCACAGACTGAAGTCTGTGCCACTTCACCTGTGACAAGTCGAACAGCTGGTCAAAACAGTCTGCCCACTCGCCGTGTTCGTTTGAATCTTGTACTTCTTAACCAAATCCAAACCTTGCTGTTTCTGATCGGCCGGCGGTTTCCAACTCATGTCAAATACTTTGTCCTGTGGTCGCACATAATTTTCCGGGTGCCGATGACAATCCAGGCACCATTCCATCTGCAACGACTGCGTCTGATACACGACCGGCATCTGATCGATTTGACCGTGACACGTCGAGCAGCCCACGCCTTTATTCACATGAATTGAATGATTGAAGTAGGCGAAGTCCGGTAAGTCATGTACCCGCACCCACTCGAGCGGCTTGCCCGTCTTATAACTCGCGCGCACCGGTTCGAGATACGGACTGTCGGCCCAAATCTGTTTGTGGCAGCTCATGCAGATCGCCGTTGAGGGAATGCCCGCGGACGCGGAAGTTTCGACGGTCGTATGACAGTAACGGCAATCTACCCCGTCATCACCGACGTGGTGTTTGTGACTGAATTGGATTGGCTGCTGACGCTCGATGTACGCGCCGGTGTTCCAGCCCGAGCGGTTGATTTCGGCGGCGACGAACAACGCAGCGATCAGAATGAATATCGCGCCGAAGATCGTGGCCCGCGCCAGATAGTTGGTGCTGTGACGGAAAATCTGTGGCATCGCCGCAGAGTTGTCGTGTTCCGTTTAGACGGCGGACTTGTCCGCCCTCACAGTTAGCGGCGGGACAGGTCCCGCCTCTAAACCTCTCGATTCAATTTATTGAATGCTTGGCGCGGCTACTTTATCGAGAAGACGAGATTTTTTCAAACGGTACTGAATAAAAGTGATAGGATGCGCCGTCACAAATGTTTGTCGGACACTACGCCTTAGGCCTCGCGGCAAAGCAGCTTGCGCCACGCACTTCACTCGCGGCGTTGATCGCTGCACCGATCCTGCTCGACCTGCTTTGGCCGATATTTCTACTGGTCGGTTGGGAGTACGTTTCGATCGAGCCGAATCCGAATCCATTTCTGCGTTTGCAGTTTGACTCGTATCCGATCTCGCATGGACTGGTCGCAGTGATTGGATGGGCAACGCTGTTTGCTGCGATTTACTTCGGCTTGGCGCGCTATCTGATTGGTGCAATTACGATTTGGTTCGGTGTGATTAGCCACTGGCTGCTGGATTACATCGTCCATCGGCCGGACTTGCCGCTGTACGCTGGCGGCAGCCGATTATTTGGACTCGGGCTGTGGAATAAACCGAAGATAACAATGGCCATCGAGTTGGTGATGTTCGCAGCCGGTATCTTAATTTACTTGCGTGCGACGAAGGCGAAGAACGCCCTCGGAAACTATGCGTTCTGGTTCTTTGTGCTGGCGCTGGTGGGACTCTACGCCGCGGTCGTTTTCGCTCCGCCGCCATCCAGCGTGCGAAAGCTCGCGATTGGAACAATGTTCAGTTGGCTGTTTGTCGTGTGGGCCTGGTGGTTGGATCGCAATCGCGTTGCGCACAACCACTCGTCCGAGGTGCCCACGCTAATACCCGTACCTACGACGCGTAATTAGATTGATCACCGCGACAAACAGGGCGGCTCCGATGATCGACCAGATAATCGGAAAGTTCATGCCGCCGACGGGAATCGAAATCAGTTCCGGCAGACCGAGTTTTCCCGCGATCCAGCTTCCCAACAGCGCGCCAATAAATCCGAGGGCAATGGATACGAGGCAACCGCCGTGCGAATAGCCGCCGATGGCTTGTCCAATTGCGCCGCACACTCCCGCGATCAGCAGCAGCACCAAAAACTGTATCAGCATCAGATTTCCTCCAGTGCGTGCATCCTACCCCAACTCGATTATTTTCGCTGGATAATTCAATCCAATCGCGAAAGTAACCGAATTGGTTTTACTGAACGAGAAAATTCTTCCCAAACAAGCGCGCCGGTCGATATAATCCGGAAAGCAGGAGCCGTCATGGCAACCCGCAAACGCCCCTCGGCCACTAAAGCCTTAGCGCTTTACCGTCGTTAAGAAAGTTGCCCGACCATCGACAGGGCGCCT
>JBKPPE010000500.1:0-9432 GCA_046733375.1 Acidobacteriota bacterium
GTTCGCGCGGGGACCCCGGTCCGCTCGCGGTTCTGACACGCGGGCTCCGCACCTAGCACTCGAATGACTCACCGCGTAAAATGCTCGCCCGAGGAGCATCCCCGTTTTGAGCACCGCTGAAACCGCCTGTCACAGTTCGCCGCAACAAGCCGGTTTGCGGGTTGAGACGCTTCCGTTCGATAAAATTCCCGGACAATCAAAGCTGTTCCTCGTCTATCTTCGCGATCCAACCGCGCTGCGGCATTTCTATCCGGAAGCCGTGCGCTCTCATTTCGATTTAGCAGAGCGAAAAGAACGCGTGCTGGAGGCATACCAGTCTGATCGAAGCCGGCTCTGCGCCGCGCTCGAACGCATTAACCGCGCATGGGGCGCGAGCGAAGCGACGCTGCGTAACATCAATCAGCTTGCCGAGGGGGATTGCCTCTCGGTCGTGACCGGACAGCAGGCAGGATTGTTTAGCGGTCCGCTCTACACAATTTACAAAGCTTTGTCGGCGGTGAAACTCGCCGAATGTTTGACGCAGCGCGGTGTCAAAGCTGTGCCGGTCTTTTGGATCGCGACCGAGGATCACGACTTCGCGGAAGTTGCCTGGGCCGAATTGATTAGTCGCGATTGCGCGCTCAAAAAAGTAAACGTGCCTTCCGAGGTTCACACGGAAGGTGTGCCAGTCGGGCAAGTGAAGCTGGACATTTCGATCTCCGCGGTTGTCGATTCTCTGCTCAAGCTCCTGCCCGCCAATGAATTCAGCGGCGAGGTTGAGAAATTGCTGCGCGACAGCTACGCGCCGGGGGAACGTTTCGGCGATGCGTTTGCGCGCCTTATGACGGCGCTCACCGCGAAGCACGGGCTCATCTTTCTTGACCCGCTTGATGCGGAATTAAAGAAATTGGCCGCGCCGCTTTACTCAACCGCCGCGCGGCGCGCACCTGAGATCGCCGCGGCCATCGCTGAACGCAGCCGTGAATTGGAAGCGGCCGGTTATCATGCTCAGGTTACTCCGTCAGCAGATTCGTTCCCGTTGTTCCTGCACAACGAAACTGGCGCGCGTCACGCCCTGACGCGGACTCAGAATGGCAAGTATCGAACGAAAGCCAATGGGCAAGAGTATTCCGCTGACCAGCTCGCCGATTGGGCTTTGCGCGAGCCGCAGCGGTTCAGCCCGAACGTGACGTTGCGCGCGGTGGTGCAGGACTATCTGCTGGCAACGATTGCTTATTATGGCGGCGCGGCCGAGATCGCCTATTTCGCGCAGACATCGGAAGTCTACCGCTTACTGGATCGTCCGGTGACGCCAATTCTCCATCGTGCCAGCATCACCCTGGTCGAGCGACACACGTGGCGCACGCTCGAGCGTTACGGGGTGACGCTCAAAGATTTTTTTGGCGGTTACGATCAAGTTGTGGCCGGCGTGGTCAACAGACATCTGGGCAAAGAGACGTCAGCCGCATTCGATCACACCACCGAAACCTTCAGCCGCGAGCTTGATGCCTTGCAAGAGAAATTACGCGAGCTTGATCCGACGTTGGCGGATGCGCTCGACAAAGGGCGGCGCAAAATCAATTATCAAATCGACGGATTGCGCACACGCTTTCAGCGCACCCAGATTTCGCGCGACGAAGCACTGCAGCGGCAACTCGAGCGCGCTTTCGATTTGCTCTATCCGGAAAAGAATTTGCAGGAGCGCCGCCTCAACCTCACTTCTTTGTTAGCTCGACATGGACGCTACGTGACTGATTGGATTTTTGATGCGATTGAGCTTGGCGCGAACGAGCATGAGATTGTGTATTTGTAATCATGTCTAAAATTCGGGTCCTCCCAGACCATCTTTCTAACTTAATTGCCGCGGGCGAAGTCGTTGAACGCCCGGCGTCTGTCGCCAAAGAACTGATTGAGAACGCAATTGATGCGGGCGCGACCCGTATCACCGTCGACATCGAAGGCGGCGGCCGCCGGCTGCTGAAGATTATTGACGACGGCGAAGGCATGAGCCGGGACGACGCGGTATTGGCCTTTGAACGCCACGCGACATCAAAGATCAGCAAGGCCGAAGATCTCAATGCAATCGGCACGCTCGGCTTTCGCGGTGAAGCACTGGCCTCGATTGCGTCCGTCGCGCGGGTGGAACTCGTGACGAGAACTGAAGACGTCGCAGCTGGAACGCGGGTCACCATCGAAGGCGGTCGCATGCGCGATGTGAAAGATGCAGCGCACCCGCGCGGCACAACCATCACGGTGCGCGATCTCTTTTTCAACACGCCGGCGCGGCGTAAGTTCCTGCGTTCCGAGGCGACAGAAAGCTATCACCTCACGAACCTCGTCACCCATTATGCGTTAGCGCATCCGGAAATAAGCTTCACGCTGACGAATAATGGCCGCGAGACGATTCGGGTCGCGCCGGCCAAGGACTTACGCGAGCGCGCTTACCAAATCTTCGGCTCGCAATTCCTCGAGAGTCTGTTGGAAGTGGGCAATTCGAGCGACGGCGCGTCCGAAACGTTTGCGCAAATTGCTACAGTCACCGGTTTTGTTTCGGCGCCGCGCGAGCGACGCACCTCGCGCGACGCGCAGTTTCTGTTCGTCAATGGCCGCTTTGTGCGTGACCGTTTGATTGGCCGCGCGTTGTCCGAAGGGTATCGATCGATTCTGCCGCATGGTGTTTATCCGGTTGCGCTTTTATTTATCGACGTGCCGTTGGAAGAAGTGGATGTGAATGTGCACCCGGCGAAAACTGAAGTGCGTTTTCGCCGCGCCGCCGCGGTGGCTGATTCTGTTCGCGAAGCAGTGCGCACGGCTTTGGCGAGTGCAGGCTTTGCGCCCTCACCCGAAGGGCGAATGTCCGCGGACTTTCGCAGCGATGAAGTGGGGCCCGATGACCGGATTACTCCGACTGATGTGGCCGAAGCGGAAGCACCGTCTCGTATTACGCCAGCGCCACCTGCCTTAACGTTGCGGCCAGAGCCGCAGCAGGAACGGATCGGGTTCGGATTCGCAACCGCAGCGCAGCCACAATTGTCGCGAGAAGAGATCGTGGCTTCTGTGAACAGCGCTCCGCCGGCGGCTTCAGTGGTGTCGGCTTCGGCGGCCGTCACGATGGAAACAGCCGAGCCTTATCAGGAACAGGCGCAGCCAATCGTCGCACCATCTCAATCGCTTCCCTCGTTGCCTCCTCTGGACTCCGCCACGAAATTTGTGCGCGAGATGATTCCTGAAGCGCTTTCGTCCAACATTCGGCCGCTGGGCCAGCTTGACGAGAGTTTTATCGTTGCGACTGACGAAGATGGCTTGTTGCTGATCGATCAGCATGTGGCACACGAGCGGGTGCTGTTCGACAAGTACCGCGCGCTCGAAACTTCACGTCAATCTGAATCACAACGCATGTTGATTCCGGAGACCTTCGATCTGACGCCCGCGCAGGCAGCCGCTTTCGACGGCATCGCGACGGAATTGGAAAGTTACGGGTTTGAGCTGATGCGTTTGTCCGGCCGCACCGTGGCCATCAAAGCAACACCGGCGGACTTGCCGGCGAGCGAGGCGCGCAATGTCCTGTCAGAAGTGCTGGATTCCGTTGACGCTGAAAAACGTGGCAAGTCGCGTGAAGTGCTGCGCGACGAAATCGCTGCTTCGCTCGCGTGTCACTCAGCGATCAAAGTGAACATGCCGCTGGCGCCGGAAAAGATGCGCTGGCTCATTGATCGTCTGCTGCTAACTTCTTCGCCAACCACATGCCCACATGGACGACCGGTTATTTTGCGGCTGGCGACACAGGATATCTTGAAAGGCTTTCACCGAATATAGTGGCACAGACTTCAGTCTGTGTTTTCGAGTAGCATGATCACAGAATGAAGTCTGTGCCACTAACAGTCAATGCGCCCAAGGCAAACTCTTCAGTTGCCACTCATCACCTGGAAACTTCTGAGCGAGTTCCTTGGCCACCGGCTCCAGCACTGTGTGGTCGTTCGTCGCCTTGTACTTGCAGACATCACGCCAGTACAACGCCTCAGCCGCCAGCGCCAAGGTACTGAATCGCTCCGACACACTCGCGTAAGTCTCTTGCGCATCAGCAAACTTCTTCTTCATGAAGGCGATTCGTGCGAGGCCCATCTCCAATCTCGCGCGAAACCAATCCCTCGGTAGGTAGCCCTCGACGCGATAACGCTCGACGCCGTTCGAGTCCGTGATCACAACGGTCGGCGTCCAGTTAGCCTCGAATCGTTTGAAATAGGCGGGGTGTTCCTTGATGTGAGCTTCGAGCGGGACGAAAGTCTCGTTGATGAAATTCGCAGTTTCCTGATCGGAGTAAGACTCGGCTTCCAGCCGAGCACATGCGCCTCAAGCGGGCGCCGCCGAAAAGTCAATTAAGAGAGGTTTGTTCTGAGTCCTTGCTTGTTCCAGCGCTGCATCGGCATCCTCGAGCCAATTTACGAGCATAGTTCCCTCCTTCAATCAATTTATAGTTCAGCTTCGAGGGATTTGGTTGATTATCGCGCGGGAACGTGACGGATTCAACAGTGCCGGATGGGAAGCGGGCGGAATGAGATAGTACCCGAAGCGGTAGCGACGGGTAAGCCACTGCACCCGGTCGCCACCGCTCCCGGAACTGACTTCACCGACCCGGAACCTCACATCCGCGCGAGGGTTTGCATGAAACGATCGACGTCCACTAGGTCAGGAACGAAAGCATCCGGTTTGCATGCGCGCAATTCATCAATCGAATGAACGCGGCCGGTGCCAACGCCAATCACGCGCGCGCCGAAGTGACGCGCGCACGCCACATCGTTAGGGGTATCGCCGATCACAATGAACTGTTCCGGGGTGAGTTCCATGCCAAGATGCCGATTGATCCTTTCGGCCGCGAATGCCGGTAGGTCGCGCCGATCAAATGACTCATCGCCAAAGGCACCGGGCAACGTGAAGTATTTGGCCAGGCCGGTGGCTTCAACCTTTAAGTGGGCCGCCGGTTCAATGTTTCCGGTGAGCAGCGCCGACATGTAGCGCGGGTGATCGTCGACGGCCTTCAGCACTCCGCGGGCTCCCGGAATGACCTCAATGACGTGCGCGCCGTCGGCGATCGCGCGTTTCATCTCGCGAATATAGCAACGACGCAGCTCATCCTTTCGTTCAGTGATGTGCTCGCGCGTGATGCCCGCGCAGCGCAGAGCCTCTTCGACAATCTGCAAGTCAGTCATGCCGGAAACGATCATTTCGCGAAGTGAACCAGAAGTGCCAAAGACTGATTCCAGCATCGGCGCCGTGTAGTCTTTGAAAGTGCCAAAGCGCTTGCCGCGCACGAGCGTGCCGTCGAGATCCCACAAGAGAACGCGGAGATTGGGAGACACGGGGACATGCAGACGGGGAGACGGGGGGACGCGGGGACGCGGAGACGCGGGGACGCCCTTATCTCCGTCACTCGACAATTCTCTCCCACTCTCCCTATCTCGTTGTCTCGCTGTCATGCTTTATCTCCGTGTCTCCGCGTCTCCCCGTCTCCGTGTCTCCGCGTCATTTCTATTCAATAATCGCCAACACATCGCCGCCATTAACTGTCGCGCCAACTGAGACGTTTAGCGCCGTTACGACACCGGCTTTTGGGGCTTTCATTTCGTTTTGCATTTTCATTGCTTCGACGACTATGACGCCCACGCCGGCTTCGACGTGCGCACCTTGTTCGACCAATACGCGCACTACTTTGCCCGCCATCGGCGCCACGATTCTCGCTACGCCGTCGGCTTGACCACCTGCAACGGCTGCACCGCGTAGACGTTTCGGATCCGTCAGTGTCACAGCGTACTGACGAGGGCCAACAAATACATCAACAGATCGACCTGAGAACGGCGGGCCTTCCACGCGGCAATCGAAAACTCTTCCATCGCCGGTCCGCAGTGTCATGCTCGAGGCAGTTTGATGTACATCGAGTTCGTATTCGCGGCCATCAACATTTGCGAACAGACGTCCACCATCCCGGCGAATCTCGACGCTCACTTCCAAATCGGCCACAGTTGCGTGCAGTTTCATTTCGCTTTTCTGATGAGCGAACCGGCCAATGCCGCCTCACGTCCCGCCATTTTCCATTTGCTTTGCGGCTCGTGATGGTTTGTCGCCCGGATGCTTTTCGTGTCGCTGTAGGCAAGCGCGGCGGCGATGACGGCAATGTCTTTGAGCAGGCTGAAAGCCTGAGCCTCGCGACTCGTCGAGACAGGATGCAGGCGTTCCCGGCGTTCCATGAAGCGTGAAATGAAACCGGTGTCGAGTTTCGCTTCAATGAACTCATCGTCGCGCACAATATCGCGGAAGAACGGCAGCGTAGTCTGGATGCCGCCGACGGCATATTCATCGAGTGCGCGTCGCAAACGATCGATCGCTTCCTCACGCGTGCGCCCCCAAGCCGCGAGTTTTGAAATCAGCGGGTCATAATGGATCGAGACCTGGTCGCCTTCGCCCACGCCGCTGTCGTCGCGAACTCCAGGCCCGGCAGGCACACGCAAGTGAGTGATTTTTCCGGGCGATGGGAAGAAGCTATTGTCGGGATTTTCCGCGTAGACCCGACATTCAATCGCATGGCCGTGCCAGCGAACATCGTTCTGCGTGAATGACAGCGGTTGGCCAGCGGCGACCTGGATCTGTTCGCGCACGAGATCGAATCCAGTCACAAGTTCTGTGACCGGGTGCTCGACCTGCAAACGCGTATTCATCTCGAGAAAATAAAAATCGCGCGTCACATCGGAGAATAGAAATTCGACGGTGCCGGCGCCGACGTAATTCACGGCTCTCGCAATTTTGATCGCTGCTTCACCCATGCGCCCGCGCAAGTCCGCGTCGTTCAGTGGTGACGGGCACTCTTCAATCACTTTCTGATGGCGGCGCTGAATTGAGCACTCGCGCTCGCCGAGATGGACGTAATTGCCCTGCGTATCGGTGAAGATTTGAATTTCAATGTGACGGGGCTTGTCGACGACTTTTTCGAGATATACATCGGAGTTGCCAAAAGCCGAAGCCGCTTCGGACTGTGCTGCTTCAAGGGCCGAACGTAGCCCACTTTCGTCGGCCACTTGTCGCATGCCCTTGCCTCCGCCGCCGGCGGCGGCCTTGAGCATGACCGGGTAGCCGAACTTCACCGCCACATCGCGCGCTTCTTCGTAGCTGTGCAACGCCTCAGTCGTGCCGGGCACTACCGGCGCGCCCGCGTCGATTGCCGCGCGCCGGGCAGTTGTTTTCGAACCCATGACTTCCATAGCTTCCGCGGTCGGGCCAATGAAAGTAATTCCCGCCTGCGTGACAGCGCGCGCGAAGTCGGCATTTTCAGCTAAAAATCCGTAACCAGGATGAATCGCTTCGGCCTGGGACCGTTTCGCCACATCGACAATCGATGCGATTTTCAGATAGCTCTCGGTCGCGGCAGCCGGCCCGACACAGTACGCTTCATCGGCCATCCGGACATGCATCGCGCCGGCATCAGGCTCTGAATAAATGGCGACGGGCGAGATATGCAGATCGCGGCACGCGCGGATGATGCGCACGGCAATCTCACCACGATTTGCGATCAGGATTTTCTGAAACATCTTGTGCTTCGTACTTTGTACTTTGTCCTTGGTGCTTTGTACTTTGAAAATCGTATCGTCGCAAGTTCAGCACTGGTTTGACTAGAGTACTAAGCACAAAGTACTAAGTACTAAGTGCCAAGTACCAAGTACAAAGCACCAAGTACGAGCCCCTATTCAAAATTTAAGATTCAATATTACAGATTAGAGGAATTCCAGATTAGACGACAAAGGAATTCGCCGGCCGTCGTGGATCGTATCGCAAAGTTACTCTCGCCCCGGGCAGGTAGTCGTGCTTGCGAAGGAGTTGTTGATCGTCGAGTCGCTGAGACGTCTGATAGTCCACGCCGCCGATCGAGTAACTGTAAGTCAACATCACATTGCCATCCGCGTCGGCGTTCGTCTCGAGCACCGTGGCTTCGCCCAAACGTCCGGCTTGCAACAGCAGGTTGCGACGAGCAACTTCAGGATCTTCTTTTGTTCGACGGAAGCGAGCCAGCAGAGACATAACGCTATGGCGCGCTGGTGCGTGAAGCACGGTAGGCAGCGAATTCGGGTGCCGACATGACGAGACCATCGGAGACAATCAAGTCGTCGTCAGTGTTCAATTTCTTGTCCGCACCAGGGAGGCGCAACTCATAATTAGTATTTATGAAAGAGACCGCCGGTGGATCAGGCGTCGTGTTCAGCGAAGCGTTGCGAATCGCGCCACCGCGAGCGAGCGTCTTTGTTTTTGGCGCGGCCGCCGCGAGCGGATCACTTAGCGGTTGGTAACCGTTGACGTCGATTAAGCGCAGCGCCTCAGCAATCGAGCCATTCGGATCCGGCAAGGTGCGCAACTGCGAGATCAGATCATCCTGCTGCGGAAACGTGCCGTGTAGTTCTCGATATTCGAGCATCGCTCGAGACAGCGTGTAAGCGGGTATGTTCTCAGCCGCTTCCAGCGCCCACTGATGATGACGAAGGCGTTCGGGGACGGTAATTGCGATGAGCGTGCCGACTAACAACGTGGTTACGATGGCTGCTGAGTAGCCTGTGCGCGCGAGACGCAAGCCGCCGAACTGCTTCGGCGAGGTCTTGATTGCGGTCAGCGATTTGCTCCCTACCCAAACGCCTGCTATCGCTATTGGAAGCGCGACCCACTTCAATTGCCACGCGGCGGTTTCGCCGGCGCTGACGATGGTCCAGAACCGTGGCAGCGCGCCCATCTTGGTAATCCAGGCGACGATGGTCAATGCCGCAAAGCCGAGGCCCATCACCCCGCCGATAAGAGCCGTCAATCCGGCGGCGCTGTAGGAAAGAAGTTGGTGTTCAGGTTTGGCGAGCGGCGGTCCAACCGCGCGTGCGCCGCAGCTCGGGCAACC
Organism: Acidobacteriota bacterium; assembly: GCA_046733375.1. Lineage (GTDB taxonomy): Bacteria > Acidobacteriota > Blastocatellia > Pyrinomonadales > Pyrinomonadaceae > UBA11740. The sequence goes on from JBKPPE010000500.1 coordinate 8,900, forward strand.
GTTACTAAGTTGTCCGTCGACAGAAGAGCCGCAAGCGGGGCAGATGATCAAAATTGCTAACCTCAAAAAAGTGCGCGAATTAAAAAAAGGGCGCAAATTAAATTAGACTGAGACCAACACTTCGTCAAGAGTTAGACGTCAGAAAACACAAAGACGTGAACTCTATCCGGTTTTTGCCGCCAATGTCGCCTCAGGATGTCGATCCGGGTGTGGCTGGGACCCAGTTGCGACCGCACCTTCTTTCTGTGCAGCTTCCAATTTCGAGCGGTTCAACTCCACCCAAGTGTGATACATGCGATGTGCAAACGTCCAATACGATCCAACCGCCAGCACCCATAAAACTGCGGGCATGCGATTCAGGAAAAAATTGTGCGAACCGGGATGCGTCGTCAAAGCGCCGATGATAAAGAGCACCACGCGTTCAGGACGCCGCAAAAATCCCACGTCGCATTTTGGAATGATGCTTTCCGCGCGCGCGCTCGCGTAGCTCACCATCACTGATCCCATCAATCCGGCGCCGGCCAGAAACACAT
>JBKPPE010000501.1:0-3646 GCA_046733375.1 Acidobacteriota bacterium
GTCGTTGACCTGTCTCATTACAATGGAAACGTAAATCTTCAACAAGCCGCAGGCGACGGAATTATTGGTGTCATTCATAAAGCCACGCAGGGACAAACCGGTACCGACCCGATGTACCCGACGAACAAGACAAACGCGCAAACTGCCGGGCTGTTATGGGGTGCTTATCACTTCGGAGTTGGCGGCGACGGCGTTGCACAAGCGGAGTTCTTCCTTCAGGTTGTCGATCCTGTTGACAACACGCTGCTCGTCCTCGACTTCGAAACGAATCCCACCGGGAGCAGCATGTCGCTGGATGACGCGAGGAACTTTGTCACGCACATCAATGCAGTGACCGGCAGGTTTCCGGGTTTGTATTCCGGCTCTTATATCAAGGAGCTGCTCGGCAGCAACAAAGATCCCATTCTCGCTCAGTGCTGGTTCTGGTTGGCACAGTACGGTCCCACTGCGGTGGTGCCGGTCAACTGGACGACATGGACCATGTGGCAATACACGAACGGCGCCGTCGGGCCGCAACCGTGGACAGTGACCGGCATCGGATACTGCGATCGGGATAAATTCAACGGCACCGAGGATCAACTAAGAACCCTGTGGCAAGGCTAGGTTCGATTGTAGGAGCGGCCCTCTACAGTACGTTCTGCAATTGCAGTAGAATTCCAGCGTCGTGATCAGCGCGAGAATATTTTTATTGTTGTTGAGTATCGTTGCGATAACGGTGCTTGGGCAGGCGCAGACCAAGCGAGTCGAAATACACGGTCAGGTGCGCTACGTACAAGGTGGTGCGCCTGCGGCAAACGTTGTGGTCCGGTTGGAAAGCTATGACGGCGGCGGACCGATCGGTGAAGCCTTTACAGATAGTTCGGGTAAGTTCCAGTTCTCTTCTCTTCCGCCGGCACAGTATTTAGTTCGCGTTCGACAGTCAGGCTATCGCGACGCGCAGCAAACCCTCGACCTGACTACGACCTCAAGCGGTTTGGTGCTGCTGCAACTCTCTCCCGACACGTCGTCATCGCCCACAACTTCAAAACCGGGAACTATCGATGCAAACGTTCCGGCAGCCGCACAGAAGGAGTTTGATAAAGGAGTGGCAGCGCTCGCCGAAGGCGGCAAAGACAAGACATCGGTTGCAGTGAAGTGTTTCGAGAAAGCGGTTTCGATCTATCCGAAGTTTGTTGAGGCGAGGTTGAAACTCGGAACCGCCTACATGGATCTCGAGCAGTGGGACAAAGCCGAACAGGCTTTACTTGCGACGACTGAAGTCGATCCGAGAGCCTTCAACGCGCTCTTCGCATTGAGTGAGATTTATCTGCGTCAGAACAAGATTGATGAAGCCGAGAAAGTCTTGATTAAAGGACTGGCAATTCAGGATGCTTCGTACTTGGGTCACCTGAACCTCGCACGCGTCTACTGGGAAAAAGCACGCGCGATAAAAGACCTCCTGCAGGCAAAACCCGCCCTCGAGAAATCCTACGAAGAAATAAAACGCGCTCTTACCCTCAACCCCGATCTCGGCGGAGCGCATCTGCTCAAAGGGAATTTATTGCTGCGTGTTTCGCGCACGGCCGATGCGATTGCCGAATTCAACACTTACCTTCGCCTTGAACCGAACGGTCCGTTCGCAGCGGAAACACGTGCGCTAGTCGAAAAAATTAGCCGCAGATAACGTGGATTATTTACGGATTTTCCGAGTGGCGGCGAAGAGGGCGAGGGCGGAGCCGCCGACAAATAACAATGCGCCACCAACCACGCGGGCCTGATCGGGAATCTGGCGGATGCCGGAGTCGGTGATTACGACTCCGGATTTGGGTTCAACGTACAGAGCACGGTACGTGATCACGCCACCGGCAGTGGCAACCAGAATGCCGACGATGAGAAGGAGAGATTTCATTTCCCCTTGAAAGCCGGCTTGCGCTTCTCCAGGAACGCGCTCACGCCTTCGTCTTTGTCTTCCGTCGAGAAACAAAGCGCAAAGAGATCGACTTCACGACGCAGACCTTCGTCGAGATTCGACCGCGAGCCAATCTTCACTCCCTCTTTCGCAAGCTGCAATGCGATTGGACTCTTGTCAGCAATCCGGTTTGCGAGCTCCATTGTCTTCGCATGGAGTTGTTCGGCCGGTACGACTTGATTAACGAGCCCGATGGAAAATGCAGTTCGCGCGTCGATGATTTCACCCGTGAGGATCATCTCCATCGCTTTTCCTTCGCCAACCAGGCGCGTTAGACGTTGCGTGCCGCCGCCCCCGGGAATGATGCCGAGGTTGATCTCGGGCTGACCAAACGAAGCCGTCTCACTCGCGATGCGAATGTCGCACGCAAGCGCGAGCTCGCAACCACCGCCAAGACAGTAACCGTTGACCATCGCGATCACGGGTTTCGGAAAACTATCGATCGCAGTGAACAACGATCGGCCCATCATCACGTCGCGCTGCGTGATCGACGTGCGTCCCGCAAACTCAGCAATGTCTGCCCCCGCAATAAACGCTTTGTCACCCGCGCCCGTGAACACAACCACGCCGACTGAACTGTCGTTGCGAAGCTCTTCGAGTAACGCCGCGCCTTCTTCGCGCGTTTTGATATTGAGTGCGTTTCGTTTGTCAGGACGATTGATGGTGATGATGGCGACGCGATCGCGTTTTTCGAGCAGCAGGGTCTCGTAAGTTTCCGGCATTGATAAACTCCAATCTTGCAAATCCTGTAATCCTGTCTAAAAATTGCGCAAAATAATAGACAGGATTACAGGATTTTCAGGATTAACATGATTACTACTCGGAGGGAGGACTTTCGGGATCAGTAGTCACTGGTTGCTCGTCGGCTACCCATGACACGAATAGCCGGAGCCAGTTCTCGGTAGGTTCGGCTATCTGCACTCCGACTCGCGCTGTTCCGTAAATCGCCGGCGCAACTCGGACCACGAGAGCAGTCGCCTCGATCGGCGAGCCATCGGGCCGGTGCGCGCGAATGTACAAACGTTCTCCGCGAGTAACCTTCTGGTTCAAATGAAAGAGCGCGCCGGAAGTCGAGATGTCGTCAGTTTCTGTTGGCTCACTCCAGGCGGAACCATCATCGGCGCGACCGGAAATCACGATCGGCAGTCGCAACGACATTCGTAACGCAAACCGTCTCTCTTCGTTGTTGTAGGGAGTACTCATCATTAACCAACAAGAGCTCTAAGAAGTTTGTGCGCGACGCGCGTCTTCCTGGCTCCAATCGTAAAACCCCTGACCCGTTTTCTTTCCCAACTTCCCTTCACTCACCATTCGTCGCAAAACTTCAGGTGGTCTAAATGCCTCTGAACCGAGCTCCCGATGAAGATACTCGGCGATATTGAGACGCACGTCGAGTCCAACCAGGTCGGTTAGCTTCAGTGGCCCCATTGGATGGTTGTAGCCGAGTTCCATGGCCGCGTCGATGTCGTGCGCACTGGCTACTCCCTGTTCAAACATCCTCATCGCTTCGAGACCAAGCACCACGCCCAAACGACTCGAAGCAAAGCCTGGCACGTCCCTGACGACGATCGGCTCTTTCCGCAGCTTTTGACCAACGTTAGTAACTGTATCAACAGTCGTAGGGCTGGTCTTTTCGCCAACCACGATTTCAAGTAGTCGCATGATATGCACGGGATTGAAAAAGTGCATACCAATAAC
>JBKPPE010000502.1:0-6475 GCA_046733375.1 Acidobacteriota bacterium
TTTAGATTGGTTGCTTTAAAACAATTCGCATTCTGCTGCTTGTTCCTAGCATCTGCCGCGCTGGCTCAAGCGCAAACTGCTGCCGTCGAGAAAGACATGACGATCTACGGCGCCAGGATTCACTACGCTGAAGCTGGCGCCGGCCCGACCGTGATTCTCCTGCACGGACTGGGCGGAAGTTGGCAGAACTGGACTTTCAACATTGCGCCGCTTGCCGCGAAGTATCACGTTGTTGCGCTCGATCAAATCGGTTTCGGCAAGTCCGACAAGCCGATAATCAATTACCGCATTGCCACCTACGTCGATTTTCTCGACCGGTTTATGGTGCAGTCAAAGATCGATAAAGCAACGCTCGTGGGTTGTTCGATGGGTGGCTGGATCGCTGCCGCTTATACAATTGCGCATCCCGAAAAAGTCGATCGGTTGGTACTGGAAGATGCGGCGGGTTACGCGCCGCCGGCAAATTTTGACTACAAAATTTTATACAACTTGAATCCTTCAACGCGTGACGTCATGAAGCAAGTTGCGAAGCTCGTCTTTTACAACCAGGCTGTCTTTGGCAGCGAGGCTGCCATTGATCAAGCGATGGCGGCGCGAATCAACGCGGGTGATGGTTACACCATTAACGCACTTACCGAATCGATCATTCGCGGTGAGGATTTTCTCGACGCAAACATCAAAACCATCAAGCAACCGACCCTGATCGTTTGGGGTAAGCAAGACGGGCTGGTTCCGGTGAGCGACGGTGAGCGGTTCAAGAAAGACATTCCGAATGCGACGCTCCTTGTTATCGATCAGTGCGGTCACGTCCCGAATGTCGAAAAAGCTGCGGATTTCAATGCGGCACTACTAAAGTTCCTGGGAGGAGAATGAAAATCAAAGTTGGCGACACGGCCTCAGTCACAAGGACAATCACGCACGAAGACATTGAGAGGTTCGCGGAACTATCGGGCGATCGTAATCGGATCCATCTCGATGCGGACTATGCGAAGACTACGCGTTTCGGCAAGCGGATCGCGCACGGAATGCTGACGTCCTCTCTGATCTCGAATGTGATTGGAAATCAACTGCCGGGATTGGGGAGCATCTATTTGGGTCAGACGCTGCAATTCCTCGCACCGGTTTTCCCGGGCGACACGATCATCGCGCGCGCCACCGTCACCTCAGTTCGCGAAGACAAACCTATCGTGCAGATCGAAACCGTCTGCACGAACCAGAATGACCAAGTGGTCATTAGAGGAGAGGCGACGGTGCTGGTTGAATAACTCTTTGTATCTCTCTATGGAACTCTGTGCTCTGTCGTGAAGAATCAGTAACGCCTGTTACCACAGAGACGCAAAGCATCCACAGGGATACAGAGCCGTTTGTCTTTCTCGAAACCATCCAATGCAGCAGACGTCTCAAGACCAACATTCGTCAGCGCCATATGCTTGGTACGCACTCGCGCTGCTCACGCTGGTGTACGTTCTCAATTTTCTCGATCGCACGCTGATTTATATTCTATTCGTGCCGATCAAGAAGGAGATGGCCTTCAGCGATCTTCAACTCGCGTTGCTGGGCACAACGTCCTTCGTCATTTTCTACACGGCTCTGGGTATTCCGTTCGGGCGTTTAGCCGATCGAGTTGTGCGCAAGAACATGATCGCGTACGGGCTCGCTGTCTGGAGTTTGTTCTCCGGCCTCACCGGGTTTGCCAAAGGTTTCTGGACGCTTTTCTTTTGTCGCGTCATGGTCGGAGTCGGGGAAGCGACCCTCGGCCCGGCCGCGCTTTCGCTGCTGAGTGATTACTTTCCGCCGCGACGCCGTGCGACAGTGCAGGCAATTTACTCGTCAGGCATCGCAGTCGGCGCGGGCATCGCGTTCTTTCTCGGTGGCTGGATCGGTCAGCATTTCGGATGGCGCTGGGCATTTTATCTGCTCGGGTTTCCCGGCCTGATGATCGCGTTGCTTGTCTTCCTGCTGAAAGAGGAACCACGTGGTCAGACAGAAACTGCCGCGGTCCACTACACGTCAAAGGATTGGAAGATTCTCTTTCGTTCGGTGCCGCTGCGATATCACTATCTCGGATACGCTTTGTTCGGATTAGCCGCAAACAACTTGTCGATCTGGGGTGCGACATTCTTTACGCGCGTGCACAAATTCGACATTGCGACGATTGGCTTTTTTGGTGGCGTGCTGTCTTTGACTGCCGGAGTACCTGGGACCATTCTCGGCGGTTGGGCGGCCGACCGCTTTCGCAATTTTGGTCGTGGTGGACGTATGTTTTTCAGTTCAGTGGCTGCGGCGATTGCCATTCCATTCTGGTTATTGCTGATCTATTCGAACAACATTCCCGCGCTGTTGCTCGCAAACTTTGTGCTGCTCGGATTGTCTTTGATGTGGCTAGGCCCAGCGGCAGCCGACGTTCACGATATCGCGGGACCGCATCTGCGCGGATTGGGAATCGGAATTTATTTTTTCAGCGTGAACATCGCTGCCTACGCGATCGGATCGAACATCATCGGCAAGCTGAACGATTCGCTCGGCGCGGCGGCATCTCCGTTGCAGATGCGATATTCGCTGCTCGTATGTCCGGCCGCCTGCGCGCTTGCCGCAGTAATGTTGTGGCTCGGCAGCCGCAAATTGGCAGCGCAATCCGCTACCGGATCGTAACTGGCGCCGGCGACGCGCCCAGGCAAACACTAGGTGTTCCGCTTTCTCGTCTTAGCCGCCTTCTTCGCCGAACGCGAGCGCGATTTCGCTGAGCGCTTCTTCGCGGCCTTCTTAGCCTGACGCGATAACGCTAGTTTCGATGCAGCGCGACGGGGCTCGCGCTTCAAAGCTTCTCTTGTCGCCCGGGCACGCTTAGCGGATTTCTTCTTCCCGCGTTTCTTACCTTTGCGAAGATCACGCTTCGCTTGTTCCTTCACTTTCTTCGATCCTTGTTTTGGTGGCTGCAAATCCACACCGGCCCGTCGAGCTTTTGACAACCCGATCGCAATCGCTTGTTTCGTCGATCGCGCGCCGTGCTTTCCTTCGCGAACATGTTCAATCTCTTCGCGCACAAATTCGCCTGCTTGAGTGCTGGGTGATTTTCCTTCGCGCTTGTCCCGCTCAGCGCGTTCCAATGTCTCTTTTTCGGGCATGCTCACTCCTTTCAACGAATCCAGGCGCAAGCACCATGCCCGTTATGCCACAGACTTTAGTCTGTGATCGCATGACGTACACGACAGACTAAAGTCTATGGCACGCACTGATTTCACAAGAATTAACAAAACGCGCCTCGAAAAAGGTAAGGGTCTGCGATAAACTCCCCGCGCTTCTCGCGACATGGCAAATTCAAAAGACAATCTGAGTGGAAGTCGCACAATTCCGCAGGGTGCGGGTCCGGTCGATCCGGAGCCGGCGACGCTACCGCGTAAGCGCATCGATTCCGTTGATCTGCTGCGCGGCATCGTGATGGTCATCATGATGCTCGACCACACACGCGACTTTGTGCACATGGGCGCGTTCACTTTCGACCCAACCGATATGACGCGCACCACGGTCCCGTTATTTTTCACGCGCTGGATTACCCACTATTGCGCGCCGGTGTTCGTGTTTCTCGCTGGCACCGGCGCTTATCTTCAGTTGGCGCGCGGCAAAAGCAAGTCGGCACTCTCGAAGTTCTTGATTACCCGAGGTCTCTGGTTGATCTTGCTTGAACTGACTGTCGTGCGCCTCGGTGTGTTCTTTAACGCTGACTATCGATTCCTCGGGTTCCTCCAAGTCATCTGGGTCATCGGTATCTCGATGATCGTACTGGCCGCATTAATTCATCTGCCACTTAAAGTGACTGCCACCTTCGGAGTGGCAATGATTTTTCTCCATAACTTGCTGGATCGAATTCAGGTAACCGGTTGGCGCGGTCCCGGGACGCCGATTCCTAGTGTCTGGAGCAAACTTTGGATTCTCCTTCATCAACCGTTTTCGCCCTTTCCGGTTCTGCCCGTACTCAGTCCGGTGGTGGTGGCGATTTACAACATCATTCCCTGGGTCGGAGTAATGGCGGCGGGATATGCATTTGGAAAAATCTACCAAATGGACGCCGCGCGGCGAAGGCGTTGGCTGCTGGTAATGGGTGGCAGCGCCACTGTGCTTTTCATTGTGCTTCGGGCGATAAATATTTATGGCGATCCGGCGCGATGGTCGGCGCAGAAGAATGCAGTCTTCACCGTGCTTTCTTTTCTTAACACGACCAAGTATCCGCCGTCGCTCCTCTTCTTGCTGATGACCCTCGGGCCCGCAATGATTGCGTTGGCGCTGTTCGAATCGGCAGTTAATATTCTGGGGCCGCTGCGCAATCCTCTGGTGGTCTTTGGGCGCGTGCCATTGTTTTTCTACATACTCCAATGGTACACCGCACACTCGCTGGCAATTGTCCTTGGGTTGCTTGCGGGACAACCGGTAGCGTTTCAGTGGGCGAGTCCGATCGATAAGTTCACTCAGCCAGCGCCGGCCGGAGTCGGGTTCCGTCTGTGGGTCGTCTATCTTTGCTGGCTCGGCGGCGTGCTGCTGCTTTATCCGCTCTGCAAATGGTTCGCGGGCGTGAAGGCGCGGCGGCGTGACTGGTGGCTGTCTTACCTGTAAGTTAGTGAGAAGAAAAATGAAACTCTTACTTTTATCCATTCTGGTTGCGGCGTTCTTAACTTTCGCTTGTGCTGATCCAGCCGCGAACAAGACGAAGGCAACAGTGGGCAACGCTGCGCCGGAAACCGCGGCGGCAAAGCCGGCGAACGCCGAGACGCTGCCAATAACTACAGACAATTCCAAGATCGAATTCGTCGCCGCGAAAGTAACGCGCAGCCACAACGGCTCGTTCAAGAAGTTCTCGGGAACAATCGATTTGGTAAATAACAAGCCTGAAGACAGCCGCGTCAGCATCGACATCGAAGCGAACTCAGTCGAAACGGACGAGCCCGACCTAACGAAACATTTGCAGACACCTGACTTCTTCGATGTTGCGAAATTTCCGAAAGCGACATTCATCTCGACAAAGATCGAACCCGCCGGGGGCAACTACAACATCACCGGCAATTTCGATCTGCATGGCGTGAAAAAAGCGATTACATTTCCCGCGACGATTCAAGTCGCTGCTGATTCGGTGAGTATGAACGCCGAATTCTCGATTAACCGCAAAGATTGGAACCTCACGTATCCCGGCAAGGCAGACGACCTGATTCGCGACGGTGTCGTCATCAAGCTCACACTTAACGTTCCTCGCAAATGAATGCACGCCAGTTGCCGCTGGCGGTTTACCGCAGAGGTCGCAGAGGTTAACGCAGAGCGGGCAGAGAGAGCCCACCCTGTTTGGTATTCTCTGCGCACTCTGCGTTATCCTCTGTGTTCCTTTGCGGTTCTATTTTTGACTAAAGTCACATGCTTAAAGAAGCGGTCGCCCACTATCACGACTTACTAAACGACTCCGCGCTCGCGCAAAGCTCGCTTGAGTTCCTCGATCGAGGTTTGGAGCGCGCGAAGCTGATCTTCGGCGGGCGTCGTCTCTCCCCTTATCTGCGGCCACATTTCGTCACTGAGAAGGATTTCACGCAGGTCGTGCGCGTCTGTGAAACGATTTGGAGCGCCATCGAGAAGGTTAAAGATGCCGCCGTCGCAGATGAATCGCTGCTCGATGAATTAGGGTTGACCCCAATCGAACGCGAATTGGTGAAGATCGATCCCGGTTACCGGGCCGTGTCGCCGACGGCACGTCTCGATTCCTTTCTCACGGACGAAACGTACAGCTTCGTTGAACTAAACGGTGAAAGTCCCGCTGGCATTGCGTATGGCGACGCAGCGTTCGCAATTTTCGAAGACCTTCCGGTGATGAAGCGTTTCGCCAAAACGTACAACGTGCAACGCTTTGAAGGCAGTTCGCTGATGCTGAGGGTGTTGCTTGATTGCCATGAAGAGTTTCTCGGTCGCAAACCGGATCGCGCGCCGCATATCGCAATCGTTGACTTGAAGGGCATGCCGACGCAGAAAGAGTTCGAACTCTTTCGCGAATATTTTGAATCGCAAGGTTGTCCTTCGATTATCGCGTCCCCTGATGAACTGGAGTTCACGAACGATCGCCTGCGCGCGCGCGATTTCGAAATCGACATCGTTTACAAGCGGCTGCTGGTTAATGAATATCTCCCGATCATGAAAGAACAGCCGGCGTTGCTCGACGCGTACCGCGCCGGCGCTGTCTGCATGGTCAACGGTTTTCGCTCGAAGATCATTCACAAGAAAGCCCTGTTCGCCGTGCTGACCGATGCGCGGTTCAAAACACTCTTCAGTTCGGATGAGCAGCAGATGATTGCGGGGCATGTTCCGTGGACGAGGAAAGTGCGCGCCGGCAAATCAGATTACTACGGCGATCAGATCGATTTGCTTGAGTTCATCAGCGACCGCCGCGAGCGTTTGGTGCTGAAACCGAACGATGACTACGGTGGGCACGGGATCTACATTGGCT
>JBKPPE010000503.1:0-3755 GCA_046733375.1 Acidobacteriota bacterium
GTTAACCCGAGCGCAAGCACCATCACGTCGCTCGACGCCGACGAAAGCGTCAAGTAGTGCCCTAAATTAAATTTTCTCTGAGCCCTCTGCGAAAGCCTCTGCGGTCCTCTGCGGTTGTTAGTCATGTTCCTCTTAACCGCAAAGGAAAACCCGAGGGCTTCGCGGAGACCGCAGTGAATCTGACACCAGGTGCCACCCGACTTCAGCCTGAGTTCCGAAACCACAATGGACAGAGTATGATTTTTGCCAAATGATTAATGCGACTTTTTCAAAACTCATGCGCCCGGCGGCCGCAATCGCCTGCCTGATGCTCGCAACGTCGGCATTAGCGGCTGCCCAGGACAAGCCGAAGACGTCGTACGGGCTGCTGCTCGACAGCACCGGCTCAATGCGTTCGCAGTTCGATACGGTACTCAGCATTGGCAAAGCTATCGTCCGTGAAGCCGTGCCGCACGGGCCGGTTTCGATCTTTAATTTCGCTTCTGAGGGCATCGGCAAAGGTTGGAGAGCGGTGCCAGTGGCGCGCATTGAACAGTCTCAGGACGAAGCTCGGTTGAATCGCACCATCGATGATCTGTATGTTGAAGGAGGACAGACGGCCCTGCTCGACGCGATCCAATTTATTTCTGACCACCTGCAGGCGGGAGCGCCGGACGGCGAGAGAGTCATCGTGGTGGTGAGCGATGGGGAGGATCGGGTCAGCAAAGTGAAACCGAAGGACCTGATTCAGCAACTGAAGGATCGAAAAATCAAAGTCTTCGCGGTGGGCTTGGTGCGCGAACTTGAGTCGGGAAAACAAGAGAAAGCCACCAAATTGTTAACGACTTTAACCAGCGAAACAGGCGGGCGCGCGGTCTTTCCAAAGGGTACTGTCAATATTCAAGCAGTGCTGAAGGAGTTGGCAATTCCAGTCGAATAGCAGTGTGTCGCTGAAGATGAAAGGCGCTGGCAATTAAAAAAGGCGAGAGCAATTGCTCTCGCCTTTCAGTTGAGTGTTTTATCCGGTCGCTACCGCTCCCGGTTCTGACCCGCCCCGTGATTACGCCGGCGCCGGTGTTCCACCGGTAATCGGCGGCAGAATTGGCTTCAGCGGTTTCGTCTCGGGCGTCTTTTCTTTCGTGCCCGGCAGTTCCTGCTGACTACTTGGTTCGCTTGATGAACTAGTGTCGTCGAGCGGCAAGCCAGCAACGATCCGACGAATTTGCACGCCGTCGAGCGACTCGTGTTCGAGAAGAGCCTCGGCCAATCGCACCATCGTGTCGCGATTCTCGCTGATGATTTTCGTCGCGCGCTCGTATTGCTCGGTGACGATCTTGCGGACTTCCGAGTCGATGCGAATCGCGGTTTCTTCAGAGAAGTCACGGTGTTGAGCAATTTCGCGACCGAGGAAGATTTGCTCTTCCTTCTTGCCAAATGTCAGCGGCCCAAGTTCCGACATGCCGTATTCGCAAACCATGGCGCGCGCCAGTTCGGTCGCCTTCTCGATATCGTTCGATGCGCCGGTCGTGATGTTGCCGAGGAAGGCTTCTTCAGCGATGCGGCCGCCCATCAAAATAGAAATCTGCCCAAGCAAATATTCCTTCGTGTAGTTGTGACGATCGCCTTCGGGCAACTGTTGCGTCACGCCGAGCGCCATGCCACGTGGAATGATCGTGACTTTGTGCACCGGATCGGCGTTCGGCACCTTCAAGCCGACGAGCGTGTGACCTGCCTCGTGATAAGCAGTAACGCGCTTCTCTTCGTTCGAGATGACCATTGACTTGCGCTCGGCGCCCATCAAAACTTTGTCTTTGGCCAACTCAAAGTCGGACATCGCCACAACTTTCTTGTTGTAGCGCGCTGCGTTGAGCGCCGCTTCGTTAACGAGATTGGCGAGATCAGCGCCGGTGAATCCCGGAGTGCCACGCGCGATAATGGTGATATCGACGTCTTCGCCGAGCGGAATCTTGCGCGTGTGAACTTTCAGGATGCCTTCGCGGCCACGAACGTCCGGTCTGGATACGACGACACGCCGATCAAATCGCCCAGGGCGTAGCAGCGCCGGATCGAGTACGTCCGGACGATTTGTCGAAGCAATCAGGATCACGCCGTCGTTTGATTCGAAGCCATCCATCTCAACCAGCAGCTGATTCAAGGTCTGCTCGCGCTCGTCGTGGCCACCGCCTAGACCCGCGCCACGATGTCGACCGACCGCGTCGATTTCATCGATGAAGATGATGCACGGCGCGTTCTTCTTACCTTGCTCGAACAAGTCGCGTACGCGTGAAGCGCCGACACCGACGAACATCTCGACGAAGTCGGAACCGGAAATCGAAAAGAACGGCACGTTCGCCTCGCCAGCGATGGCTCGCGCCAGCAAAGTCTTACCCGTTCCCGGCGGTCCCATCATCAAAACGCCTTTGGGGATGCGGCCACCGAGCTTCTGAAACTTCTGTGGTTCCTTGAGGAATTCAATGATTTCCTGCAGTTCTTCCTTGGCTTCTTCCACGCCGGCGACGTCCTTGAACGTCACGCGCTTCTGCTGATTGCTGAGCAGCTTTGCTCTCGATTTCCCGAACGAGAGAGCCTTGTTGCCGCCCGACTGCATCTGGCGCAGCATGAAAATCCAGAAGCCGAAAATCAGCAGGAACGGCAGCAGGTAAGTCAGGTAAGGCCACCAAATTCCTGAGCTGCCTTCTTCCTGAACGTTCGGCACTTTTGGTTGGCCGGTGCTGTCCAGTTCGCGCGCTTCTTTCAGAATTTCTGCCTTTGTGTGCTCGTTGCTGATTTGCACGACAAAGTTTTTACCGTCTTTCTGAACCGCGACGGTTTCCGACGCCTTCACGACGATCTGTGACAGCTCTTTGTTTTGAATTTTCTGCTCGAGCTGCGCCTGATCAATCGGAGTTGTGTTTTTGCTGCCGGGGTTAACGAGCTTGTAAATGAGGAGCGCGCCCGCGATGATAAGCAGCCAAAAGATGATTTGCCTTGCGGTAGAACTCAAAACCTTCCTGCCTCCGTCACCCATAATAGCTTAATTACCTTGGATTGTCCCTTTCAAAACTGTTCGCACCCAAAGACTTCATAAGATGCGCTTTTGTTCCCTCACGGTGCCCTGCTTGTACGCCGCCGAAGGGCTCTAAGTTCAAGGATTAAAGGTCAGGAGGCCGCGTTTACGGGAGATGGTGGCGCCGCCCGGCAATTCAATTGTGCGAGCGCCGCGGTTCTCGACGACGAGATTCTCAACCGCCGCAATGTGCACGAACTCAAGCCGGCGCAAATGGCCGCGGCATCTTTCCAGCCACAGCCGCAAAGCACGGCGGCGGAGCGCGGGCGGCGTGACAGCAAGCAGGTCAGTCCGCACTTTTTTACCTTTTGTCGATTCGTCCATCGAGAGTTCAAGCAAACGGCCTGCCGCAGCGTCCAAGGCTGTGTTGTCGTCTCTCAGCAACTCTCCAGTTCGAAAGATAGCTTGTCTTACACGCGGATTGAACGTCTCCATGAATGGCAGCAACTGCCTGCGAATGCGCACGCGCGTGAATGTCTCGTCTTCGTTCATTTCGTCGTGACGAAAGTCGATGTTTCGATCGCGGCAATAGCTTTCGGTATCTGCTCGCCGCGCCCAGGAAAGAAATGGCCGAACCAACAGTGTTTCCGGATTTTCTTTGAGCTGCCCGAGGGTTTCCATCCCGCCTAAACCTTCCGCGCCACTTCCGCGCAGAAAATTGAAAAGAATAGTCTCGGCTTGATCATCCTGCGAGTGCGCGGTTAAGACG
>JBKPPE010000504.1:0-2922 GCA_046733375.1 Acidobacteriota bacterium
GCTCAATGTGTGGGGCTGAGTCCGGGGGCGTTCTCAAACGGGATCGTGGTTGGCAGCCCTGCGGCGAGCGCCGCCGCAGCCTGCGCCGGCAGTGGTTTCAGCAACCGGCCCGGGACAAACGGCGACGGCCGCATCGACCCGAACTTCGGCGCGGTGCGCACTCGTATCAATGGCGCTTCCAGCACTTATCACAGTCTGCAGATGCGCTTCGATACTCGCTTTGGCAACGATTTGGTGATGAACGCCAACTACACGCTGAGCAAGACGCTCGACAACGCGTCCGAGATCTTCTCGACGGGTGGCGGTGGCCAGGGCGTTGCTGATCCGCAGCGTTTCTTCGACTCGACGGACGGCGAGCGCGGGCTGTCAGCATTCCATCAGAAGCATATCTTCTCGATGAATGCGATTTACGACCTTCCGTGGTTCCGTGGCCAGAAGGGCGTCGTCGGCCACGCGCTGGGAGGCTTCCGCTTGTCCGGTATCTTACGGGCTGGCTCAGGCCGACCATATGGGCCGCTCGGTGCGTTTGCCACTTACGATCCGTCATTCGAGAACGCGTTCTTCGGTGTCGGTGCGTTACGCATGTTCAATGGCAACCCAAGTGCGGCGAATGGAACGATTGCCTTCGGCTATCAGGCTGCTTGCAGTGTTCTATTCGGTGGTCCGTATTGCGACTATAACGGCGGCGCTCTCGATCCCGGCGAGTTTGTGGTCTTCAACACGCTCAGCCCCGGATCTACTGGAACCGTCGTGACCAGCGCGCAGGCGCTTCAGCAAGCGCGCCTTGTCTACAACGATTTCGGTCTCGGTAACCAGTTTGGTTTGCCGCTGAATTCGCTTGAAGCCTTCAACCTGTTCAAAACGCCTTTCGGCGACGTCGGACGTAACACGTTCACCGGCCTACCGTTCTATCTGCTGAACATGGCGGTGTACAAGACGACGAAGATTACGGAAAACACGTCGCTGGAATTCCGCGTGGAGGCAAATAATTTGCTCAACCGCCGGAATTTTGGTGTGCCCGATGCGTTCACGGAAGATGCTGCCACTGGATTCACGGTCAGCAGCTTCCAGAACCCCGGCTTTAACAACGGCAGCCAACGATCGCTGCGGTTCGGCCTGCGGTTCATTTTCTAGGTCCGACGACGACCTGGCATCTTGACGCCATTTCAGCGTCGTATCAGGGGAGAAAGCCGCGTGCTTTCTCCCCTTTTTTAGTCTCAGGACTCGAGGCTACAATGTTTCCCACTTCGTTGAAGGAGCATGCCATGTTTCAAAAATTGACTTCCCACTTGATATTGGCTGTGTTTGTATTGTGCAGCGTACCAACTTCTGCCCAGCAACCCACCGCAACACCTCCTTCCTCTGGTCAAAAGCAGGAAGATGTGGTTCGCACAACAACTTCTACGGTTCAGATCGAGGCGATTGTTACCGAGAAATCTGGAAAGCGAATTACTGGGCTTGCGGCCGATGATTTAGTGGTCCTCGATGAAGGGGCGCCACAGCAGGTTGATTTTTTCTCTGAGATTGCGCGGTCAAAGATCAGACAGCCAGAATCAGGAAAAACTACCTCGTCAAATTCTCAATCAAACCCTACTGATGCAGTCAATCGTTCGCCGCTCGCGACTCCTTATCAAGGCCATCACATTGCGGTCATTGTCGACGATCTGAACTTGTCGCCAGAGAACTTGTTGCGAACTCGCCGCGCCTTAACTGATTACGTTAATTCAAAATTGCTGCCGACAGATATGATGGCGATCGTTTCGACCGCCGGTTCACTCGGTTCGCTGCAACAGTTTACGAACGACAAGCAGCGCTTGCTCAGTGCGCTCAATCGGTTGAGTGTGCAGAACTCACTCGCAGCAAAAATCGCAAATCAGCGCTACAAAATGTCACCGGCTGAGGCGGTTCGGATTGATTCAGGCGACACGGCCACGCTCGAGCGCGTCAAGCAACGAGTCAGGGTGGAAGAGCCCGAGACTCCTTTGGGGACCATCGCGACCCAAACTTCACGCGGTGCGGCCCCAGAACGAGAACTCGATCGCGACACTTTAGATGCTCAATTGCGGACTATCGCCAAGGCAATAGTTAGTCAGATCAACCAAATCACCCGCGCTAGTCTGAGCACAATGGAAAGTCTCTTCAAAGGAATGGCAGATCTTCCAGGGCGAAAGGTGGCGGTCTTTCTCAGTGAATCGCTTCTGACTTTGAGCGGAAGTACCGGCGACGTGAACAGCGTGGTGCAACAACTCATTGACGTCGCGCGACGTAGCGGAGTTAGCGTTTACGCGCTCGATGCGACCGGCTTGCAAAGCAATTCACTCTCAGCAACGGAATACATGACCGCTAATAGTATTCAAACGCGCAATGCGAATGCAGACTTTAGCTTTAGTGATTCTGAGCGTCTCGGAGCTGCGCGCGCTCTTGTAATCGGCACCGGCGGTGAATTGATCGCCAATACGAACGACCTGTCGGCTGGACTTGAAAAAGCGGTCGATGATTCCAGTAACTACTATGTTGTTGGATTCCGTCCACGCACGCTCGATAACAAATTTCACCATCTGGCCGTGAGCGTGAAAGGAAAACCTGATTTGATTGTTCGTTCCCGACGTGGGTATTTGGCGATCAACCCCGAAACGGTCCGGGGCACGCAAGCGGAGCTGCTCGATGCAATAATGCGATCGCCGGTGCCGCGAATTGATTTACCTTTGGAAGTTGTCGCGAACGTAGTACCTAAAGGTGGTGAACAGATCGTGCTGGTCGGATTGCACGTCGGTCGCAACTATCTAACCCTCCCTAATGCCACTGCGCAGGACCAAACCACGGCCTTTGAAGTAGTAAGTTACGTGTTTGCGGACGGCAATGACAGGCCGGTGGGTGCAGTTGTGCGCACAATCACGTACGACTTCGCAAAGGAGCCCGGCG
>JBKPPE010000505.1:0-5430 GCA_046733375.1 Acidobacteriota bacterium
GATATATATATCACGCGCCCAACGAATCGATCGCCGAAAAGTACTGGTTTAGGTTGAAAAGTGGCACCGGCGTCCCGCCCGTGATCCACGCGCAAGATGCGCCTGCCACCTCGAACTGCACCAGTACCCGCCCGAAAAAACCCTTTGTGCTCCCGCGCCGTATTAGTGCAAAATGCGGCCCCGATTTATCGTTCAAGGAGAAAAGCGATGCCTAAACTAATGCTCGCGCTGATGCTGCTGTTGCTGTGCGCTGCAGGCGCAATGTCACAAACCGCCGATGAAATCGTCGCCAAGTACGTCAAAACCATCGGCGGTATGGAGAAAATCGAAGCCGTGAAGAGTCTGCGCCGCACGGGAAAAGTAATCGCCGGCGGCGGCTTTGAAATTCCTCTGGTTGAGGAAAACAAGCGGCCGAATCTCGTGCGACAAGACATCACGATTCAGGGACTGACGGGCATCAGCGCCTATGACGGAAAGACGGGCTGGAAGGTGCAGCCGTGGTCCGGAAAGAAAGACGCTGAGGCGATGGGCGAGGGTGAGCTGAAAGGCATCATCGAGGAATCGGATTTCGATGGGCCGCTGGTGAATTACAAAGCCAAAGGAAACAAAGTGGAATTCGTCGGCATGGACGAAGTCGAAGGCACCGATACCTACAAATTGAAAGTGACTCTGGCGAATGGCGAAACGCGCTATTTCTACATGGACACGGATTATTTTGTGCCGATCAAGATCGAAACAAAGCGGATCGTCCGCGGCGCCGAAGTCGAATTTGAAACTGTGCTGGGCGATTACAAAGAAGTGGCCGGATGGTACATACCCTTTTCAGTAGAAGTCGGTGGCAAAGGTAGTCAGTTCAAACAGAAAATCGTCTATGACAAGATCGAGGCAAACGTGCCTGTGGACGACAACAGGTTTGCGATGCCAAAGAAGCCGTAGAAGTTGAAGATGCGATCCATGTCCGCAGCGCCGTTAGGCGCGAAATATTTATAGTCAGTGACGATATGAAGCCCTAGTCGATTACGATTGACATTCGTCGCTCGTAATCGAAAGAGGTTTGGGGAATTTCTAGTTCTATAAACATTTCGCTCCTCCGGAGCGAAGAAGGAACACCATGTTGAAGAAATCTGCAGCAGTGCTGTTTTTCTTTCTCGTTTGTCTTCTTGGCTCGACGTCTGCCCAAACACCTTCCGTCAAAGTTGATTCCGATACGATCTCCGGACTCGGCGCGCGGAACATTGGTTCGGCGACCATGAGCGGCCGCATTACTTCGATTGCGGCGCAACATGAAGGACAGCGCTTGACGATCTATGCCGGCTCGGCCAGTGGGGGCGTCTGGAAGTCGCTGAACGGTGGCACAACTTTCAAACCGGTGTTCGACAAACAACCGGTGCAATCGATTGGCGCGATCGCGATTGATCCGAAGAATCCGAAAACGGTTTGGGTCGGCACGGGCGAACCATGGACACGCAACAGCACTTCCATTGGCGATGGCGTCTACAAATCAGTCGATGGCGGTGACAACTGGACTAACATGGGACTGCCGGAATCGGAACGGATTGCAAAGATTCTGATCAATCCGGAAAACACGAACACGGTCTATGTCTGCGCCCCGGGGAAACTCTGGAGTGACAGCAACGACCGCGGCGTCTATCGCACCACGGATGGCGGCAAGACGTGGACACAAATTTTGAAAGGTGCGAACGCTTCAACGGGTTGTTCGATGATGACGATGGATCCGAAGGATCCCAAGACGCTCTACGCCGGACTGTGGGATTTCCGGCGCAAGGGTTGGACGTTCAGATCTGGCGGCGAAGGGCCGACCGCTTCCAGCGGCAGCGGCATGTGGAAAAGCACTGACGGCGGAAACAACTGGGTAGAACTCGATGCGACCTACGCGAAAGGTCTGCCACCGAAACCGTGGGGGCGAGTGGCCGTGGCAGTTGCACCATCCAAGCCAAGTGTCGTCTACGCCGTTATTGAAGCGGAAATGCCCCGCGATGGCCTGTACCGATCGGATGACAGTGGACGCACATGGACGGCGCTGGACCGCAGCCAGAACATGATCTGGCGGCCTTTCTATTTTGCGAATCTCACCATCGATCCAAAAGACGAAAACAAGGTCTACAAAGCCGGCGGGTCTTTAATCGCGAGCAGCGATGGCGGCAAGAGCTTCAGCAATATCTCGGGTGGCGCGCACGGTGACTTTCACGACACGTGGGTCGATCCAAACAATACGGACCACTTGATCACGGGCGACGATGGCGGACTTTGGTACTCGTATGACGGCGGCAATCGTTGGTGGAAGGCCAACAACCTGCCAGTCTCGCAGTTCTATCACGTGAGTGTCGACAATGACATGCCTTATCACGTCTACGGGGGTTTGCAGGACAACAGTTCGTGGGTGGGCGATTCACAATATCCCGGCGGCATTTCGAATGACCGCTGGGAGAACATGTACGGCGGCGACGGTTTCTGGATGTTCGCTGATCCGGCTGATTCGAATTACATCTACGCAGAGGCGCAAGGTGGCTATATCGGCCGCGTCAATCGTAAGACGCACGAGACGCGCGATATTCAGCCGCTGCCCGCGTACAAAGAAGGGAAGCTCCGCTTCAATTGGAACACTCCTATTCATGTCAGTCCGGCGGGCACGGTTTACATTGGCTCTCAATTTCTGTTTCGCTCGCGCGATCACGGTCAGACATGGGAGCGGATCTCACCTGATCTGACGACGAACGATCCTGAGAAGCAGAAGCAGGAAGAGTCGGGCGGCATCACGGTCGACAACTCGTCGGCAGAAATGCACACGACCATCTATACGATTTGCGAATCGCCGAAGAACCCGCTGCTGATTTGGGTAGGGACGGACGATGGCAACGTGCAGGTTACGCGCAACGGCGGGAAGACCTGGACGAACGTAACGAGTGGCGTCACCGCGGCGGGCGTCCCAAAGAATGCGTGGGTTTCGTCAATCGACGCGAGCCATTTTGACGAAGGCACCGCGTACGCAACGTTTGACACCCACATGCTTGGCGACATGAAACCTTACGTTTACAAGACGACTGACTATGGCAAGACGTGGACTTCAGTCATTCCTAAGGACACAAAAGTTCGCGGCTATTCGCACGTAGTTAAGGAAGATCTTGTAAATCGTGACTTGTTATTCACCGGCACTGAATTCGGCCTGTGGATTTCCGTCGATGGCGGCAAGCAGTGGGCGCAGTACAAGGGCGGTGACTTGCCCAGCGTTGCGGTGCGCGATTTGGCGATTCACCCGCGCGACGCCGATCTCGTAATTGCGACGCACGGCCGTGGCATTTGGATCGTTGACGATATAACACCGCTGCGGAAGCTAACGCCGGAGACCCTGGCGAAGGAAGCAGAGTTCATTCAAATCAAACCGGCAGTTCAGCGCATCCCTGCCGGCGGCGGCTGGGTCGATGGTGACGCGGAATTCACCGGCCCGAATCCGCCGGACAGCGCCGTCATCATGTTCTATCAGAAGAAGCGACACATCTTCGGCGACATGAAGCTCGAGGTCTTTGATGCCCAAGGAAATCTCGTCAGCACGATTCCGAGCAGCAAACGACGCGGCTTGAATCGCGTGCTCTGGTCGATGCGCATGAAGGCACCGCGAGTACCCACTGCGGCAAGCGCTGCGTTCGGGGCACAGATTGGACCACGCGTCATGCCCGGCTCTTACACGGTGAAGCTGACGAAGGACAAGAACGTGTACACGATGCCGCTGCAAGTGATGGGCGATCCGCGCGCGAACTATCCAGTGCGAGATCGAAAGGCGCAGTTCGATCTCATGATGAAGCTGTATCACGCGCTGGAGGACATGACGTTCGCCACAGATCGAATTAATGGTGTGAAAACGGCGCTGGAAGATCGCGCCGGCAAGGTCCCGGCCAACGATCCACTGGCAACGCGCCTGCGCGCTGCGGCCAAGCAGGTGGACGAACTGCGCCGTCGCATCGTCGCAACCAAAGAGGGCGGCGCAATCACCGGCGAACAGCGTCTGCGTGAATATCTGACTGAGCTTTACGGCAACGTAAGCAACTATGAAGGGCGTCCGACCCAAACCCAAATCGATCGGTCAGATGCGATCGCGCGCGAACTCGGCGATGTGGTCAAGGACTTCGATGCCTGGATTGCGCGGGAACTTGGGGGAATAAATTCGGCGCTCAGGCAAAAGGGCCTCGAGCCGATAAACGTCCTCACGCGCGCAGGCTGGGACAAGAAGGAATAGTTTGGGTAGGCGTCGCATCCAGAGCACCGGAAATAAAGCACTCGTCGCGCACACCAGTTCGCCGCAACGGAATCAGCTTAGGTTGCCGTCGCCGCTTTAGTTTGTTGCGGCGATGGTGTCTGGAAGAGACCGAGCGCCGCCGGCACGCGAACAGTACCGGGGAGTTTAATTGGAGTCAGTTTCTTTTCGACGATCACATTTCCCGCGTACGAGATAGTTCCCTTCACTTCACACGCGCCGGTTTGGATTTCCTGAATTGCGCCGGATTTTACCTTCAGGACAAATCCCTTCAGATTGAAGACAAGCTTTACGAGGAACTCAATCTTCTTCACCGGCAAATCCTTAATGCGCATCTCGAGGTGAGGTTTATGTTCCGAGTTGATGCTGTGCTGCGCCAACTCAAGGTACATAACTTCGTCCGGCGAGTTGCGTGACTTCTCGAGCAGCGCCTGCAAACCGCCAACTTTCTTCCACGACGTGACCATCACGTCCGGTAGCGGCACATTGAACAGCTCACAAATTTTGGGTCCGAGATCATGAAGTGCCGCCGGAAACTTCACGTCTTTCACTTCTTTCTTGATGCGCTCTTCGACAACTTGCCAGCGATCCGGTTGTGAATCAGCCTTTCCTTCTTTTGGCAAATCGAAAACTTCGGCAATTGTGACCGGTGCATCAGCTTTGGTTTCGTCTGCTCGGGCAACCGTAACGATTTCAGTTTTGGTTTCTTTCTTAATCGGGGTTTCCGTCATTGCCGTCTCCTTAAATCTCTAACACTTGTCTGTTCTCGAGTTTCTCGGTATTCGTCACCAATGGCGTTTCACTCGTAACTGAATAATCACCCGCCGACACATTCGGGTTGAGAAGCAGTTGGAAGTCGAGCGGCAAGAGACCTTTTTCGTTGCCGATTGCCGCCACGCCCGGATCGGAAAAAGCTGTAAACGTTGGCTTGGCCACGAACAAGTAGCCTGTCGCTTTGAACAAGAGGAGCAACAGCACTCCAGCAAGCAGCCAGTACCACCACCTGATCGATGTCACACCGCCATTGTTCTGATTTGCGGCACCGGTCGATGACGTTGATGAAGAAGTCGTCGCAGCGCCGTCACTTCCTGATGTCGACGTACCGACGACGGACGGTGATGAATTGGGCGATGGTGATTCCGCTGGAGAAGGCGACGATT
>JBKPPE010000506.1:0-4576 GCA_046733375.1 Acidobacteriota bacterium
TGTAGTTGCGGAGGATTCGACAGGATGTACAGATTGTCGAAAATGTAATCGTAACCCATGGAGAATCCAGCACGGAGTGAACTCTTGCCACCTGAGCCAAAGAGGCGCCCCAGCCATCCTTCTTTGTAATCAGGTGACCACGCAAATCCCACCTTTGGTGCAAAGTTTTTCGTCTGCGTTTTCGGCTCATTAAACTCGAGTAAGCCGGGAACCGTCGAGATGGCATTCAGCGGCTGACTGGTCCTCGCACCCAGTGGCACTTGTTGATAGGAATAGCTGACGCCGAGATTCAACGTAAAGTTTGGACGAAGGCGCCAGTCGTCTTGAGCAAACGCAAAAAGCACCTTTTGATTTCCGTAGTAGACGCTGTTGCCGGCATTACGTTCACCAAATGCATCCGGTGAAAAGTCTCGCAGAAATTGTTCAGTTGACAAGTATTCATAATCACCACGAACGCGTTGCGAGAAACTCTGCGGTGAGATGATCCAGCGGAAGTCACCACCAAACTTAAACGTGTGATTGCCGGCCAGCCGGGTCACGTTATCGACGATCTGGTAGTTGTTCTCGATCCCAAATTGCGGTGCATTTGGATCGGGCCCAATGTTCAGACCGAGGTCGTCGAGGGTAACGTTTGGAAATACTGTAAGTCCCGGAAAACTAAACTGTGGAACCGGGAAGTTTTGAGACGAGCGACGAAACGAAAAACGCGTTTCGTTAATCAAATTGGCCGAGAAATTGTGAATCAGCGTGTAGGAAAACAGTCGCTGCTTGCTCGGGATGGGGATGAAGAAGATCGGCAGATTCGCAGTATTGTCGATATCGGCGCCGTTCGTGAAAGTAAACCGGATGTGATGCTGCGTTGCGGAACTCTGCAAGTAATCGAAATTGATTACCGAGTGGTTCTGTTTGAAAAAGTTCGGTGCAGCAAACGACACATTTCCGACGGGGATAGGGCGACCAAGCACTGAGATCGTTCCCTGATCATTAAAAGGAGCGATAGGAACGAATTGATTGAAAACCCCGACGTTAGTTGCCGACAATCCTGGAATTCCGGCTAGGGTTGCGAAACCTGCCGCTGTAGGCGTGACGATGCCGCCGGCACTCGCCGCGCTTCCGGTTTGGATTCTTTCATAGGACGTAAAGAAGTAGAGTTTGTCCCGGCCAAGGGTCCATCCGGGACCACCCTCGCCAAAATGTGGGATGGTCACAGGTCCACCCATGTTAAAACCACCTCGAAAGTAGTCCGAGCGCGGCATGAAAAGATCGCCGTCTGATTTGTCTCGAGTAACACCCGCATTCTTTTGAATAGTATCGAGCGCATTCAAATAGCGGTTACGGAAAAACCCGTAGAACGTCCCATGATACTCATTGGTGCCACTCTTGGTGACTGTGAGAAAATTTCCACCATTCGATCTCGCAAATTCAGCGGAAAATTGGTTCTGTAACAAAGTAAACTCTGCCACTTCTTCCGGCGAGATGTAAGACTGTGGGCCAGTAACGGCCTTGTCGTTGTTATCCACGCCGTCAACCATAAAGTTGTTATTGCGTGGCCGCTGACCGCCAACAGAACCTCCGGTGCCAACACCAACGCCGCCGGAACTAGTTACGTTTGCAGCAAGCAGCGCCAGATTATTCACGCCGGCAGCACTGCCTGCGGGACCGGCTGTAGTTTGAGCGAGCTCTACTACTTGTCTGCTGCTGAAGGCTTTGGACAAGTTTGCTGAAGTAGTGTCAACCAGCTCGACACCACCTGCCGTTACAGTTACGACCTCCGTAACCAGGCCCGGTGAAAGTTGCACGGGCAGGTCGGTCGTTTGATTCACGCTTACCCTGACATCAGTGAGGGACAGGTTTTTGAAATTTTGTGCCTCAACCGAAACACTGTAATCATCGGATGGCAGCAAGTTGGTGAACTCGAATTGACCTGAACCGCTTGTTTCAGTTGTCTGAGTTCCGCCAGTGGATTTCCTGCTCAGGGTTACCTTTGCGCCCGTGACCACCGCTCCATTTTGATCAGTAACTACTCCGCGGATGCTGCCGGTCGTTGTTTGACCATGCGCTGACAAGACGCAGCTTACCGCGAAAAGAAACACCCATAAGAATCGGTGTACAAATAAGTTTTTCATCATGAATTCCTCAGAGATGGAGTTCAAAGCAGTAGGAGGAGACGGTTTGCAGTTCGCAACTGCCATTCCCAGCCTTGTTGTGTCGAAGTCGTCACGGGGACTATTCAAAGCAGCGGGCGTTCGAATGCATCTTTACGCTTCTGTGAAAGTTTTGTCAGAGCGAACCCATCCAAAGACTTCGACAAAATCCAGAATTATGGAGGCTCAATCTGCGGGAATTCACGGGCGCGCTGAGATTAGGGGTTAAGGCTTTGTGGCGATACGGTACAAACGGTTCGTGGTCGCGAGGTAAAGTGCATCGCCGTTTACGGCGGGGCGGGAATAGAGTGGCGCGTCCATTTCGATTTGGGCCAGCAATTCTTTTTGCCTTCCGGCGCGAAGAACGGTCATGACGCCTCCAGCATTACCAACATAAAGCCGATCGCCGGCCAGCAGGAAACATCCCCAGATCGCATCGTTCGTCTCCTGCTTCCATAGCTGGACACCAGTCGCAGCGTCCAGGCAATGAACAGTTCCGCCCACATCACCAACGTACAATAGACCGTCCTTCACGATCGGCGTGCCGACAACACGACCTACGTCGTGCGACGTCCACAGGAGCTTGCTCTTGGTAACGTCTCCCTCGCCGTTCGGACTGATCGCATAAACAAACGACGGGGCGTTGCCATGTCCGGGAGATTGCCCCATCGCAATGAACACTCGGCCGTCGGCGAACACTGGTGAAGCAATGATAGAGCTGCGCGAGAGAACACCGGCGCGCGGAAGCCACGGCGCGTCTTTTGGGTTGCCATCGAATCGCCAAACTTCCTGACCTGACGCCGCGTCGTAGGAGCGCAGCCATCCATCTCCTCCGCCGAAAAGCACTTGCACATGACCGTTGACGTTGGCGGCGACCGGGCTGGACCATGCTCCGTGCAACACCTGATCTCCCGGTCCAATCGCCCGCCAAACCAATTCACCCGTGTGCTTGTTCACAGCTATCAAACTGGGAGCGAACGGTGATGGCACGCGCGTGTGACCTTCGTTCTGGCCGTTCGAAGTGCTGACCAGCAGCAGATCACCAAGCGACAATACTTCGCTATTGCATGCCTCATGTGGAAAGACACCCAGCGCGGGCATGTCCAACTCCCAGAGGATGTCTGCTGCAGTCTTATCTTTGAAGGTCTCTTGCTGATATGGACCATTGTTGTCGCCATCGTGAAAACTTTTCGTGTCGAGACAACGGAGTTGACATTCAGCAGTGACATAGTAGAGGCGGTCGCCTTCGACATAAGGAACACTCGTCGTCGAAGGTAATAGCCAGTCCCTCAGGCCGCGCTCAACTCGGCGAGCCACATCCTGCCAAAGAAACGCACCATCCCTAGTTCGAAACGCCATGAGCACGCCTGCGTCTTCCCGAAAGTCGGGATTCATGTGACGCGTATTGTCTGTACCAACATAGACAACATCGCCGGCAACCACTGGACTGCCGTACACTTCGTTTCCCAGCTCGACGCTCCACACGATGTTTCGCCCGGTCTTCGTATCCCAATCGATCGGAGGATTGCTCGTTTGCGCCACGGTCATCTGTGGTTGGACCATGACGGATAGCGCATTCGGTGAGACTGTCGTATTAACAGGCTCGATTCCGGCGATGCGATTCAACGCCCATTCAGCCTCGTTACGCAGTACCGGATCTTTTGCGGCCACTCTGAGCGCCTCGCGGGCTGCTTGTGCTTTTGGACCAATGCTTCCCAGCGCTCCGACTGCGCAGATGCGAACATAAAGGAACTTATCTTTCAGAGCTTCGATCAACTGAGGCACCGCGGAATGGGCGGCGGGGCCGATACCGGCGAGGGCCTCACCTGCCGCCCAACGCACACCGGGAATCGGATCGCCCAAAGCTCTAGCGAGATCCTTAGTCGCTGCACTTGCGTTCGGACCAATGGATGCCAAAGCCTCCGCCGTGTAAATGCGGACATGTGGTTCCTCGTGCGACAGAGCTTTGACTAGAGCCGGTACTGAAGGACTGGCCTTGCTGCGCAAAGCGCCCAGGGCGCGCGCAGCGTCGGCCGCGACCATCGAGTCATCGTCTCTCAGCGCCCGTCTTAACGCCGGTTGAGCCAATAGTGAATCGGGCGTTAGATCAATAAAAGCATCGGCGGCAAAACGCCGGAAGGAGACCTGCTGATGACGAAGCAAATCCAGTAACAGTGGAATAGCCGGCGGACCGATGCGACGGATGATTTCAAACGTCTGCTGCTGGAGATCTTCGTTGTCATTGTTGAGGAACCGCCGGAGCAAAGGCAGCGAACGGCCGGCGTCATGGAGCAAGGCGGCTTGAGCAGTTGCGCGGATCTTCGCGTCGTTGGAGGTCACGCGATTCGCCCAGTCACGCACAGATCTCCGCGAAAGATCGGAGGTGGGTTGACGCCGCTGACGAGTTGAACGCGTGGTCCTGTCTCTTATAC
>JBKPPE010000507.1:0-4442 GCA_046733375.1 Acidobacteriota bacterium
GATATGTCCGATCGTTTGTTCACAGAAGTCATCGCGCGAATTCCAATGAACTTGTTTGTCCGCGGCCAGCGGGGTCCTGCGCTGCAAGCCGCGCATCAGGTCGAGGGTCTCGCGAAGCTAAGCCCCGTGCGGCTGCTGGCCGTCACACAATTTTATTTGGGAATCGAGGACGCGACCGAAGCGAATCGGCTTGCCGAACTTACGGTTCAGAATGCGCCGGACATGGCCGCGGCGCATCAGGCGCTTGGGGCGGCACGTCACATCGGCCTGCGGCTTGACGACGCGGAAGCTGAGTACGCAAAAGCCCTGTCGCTGGATCCGAAACTGACTTCAGCAAAACTCGCATGGGCAGATTTGCAGCGCGCAGCCGGAAAGAGCGAAGCAGCGCTAACGGCGTATCGCGAAATTTCTCAAACTGATCCAAAAAACAATTCTGCGGCTGCCGGCGCGGTTCTTTCCTTGCTGGAACTGGGAAGGAAAGATGAGGCCAATCAGGAGTTGAGTTCGATACTGCAAAACGCTGACAAGGCGCGAAACCTTCCGCTGCTGGTTGGCGCCTCGTACTGGTTCGTCGCGCACGGCGATGCGACGCGGGCGCTCGAACTCGCACAGAAAGCTGTCGCGATCGAGCCACGATACTCATGGGGTCAGATTGCTGCCGCGCGCGCGTTGGTGGCGAACAAGCAGCCGCTCGAGGCTGAGCGGGGGATTAGATTTGCGCGAACCTACGCTCGCTTTCCGACATTGGATTACGAGCTCGCGACGGTGCTCGCTTCGGTCGGTCTCTACGACGAGGCACTCACGGAGTTGTCGAAAACGTTCTCGTTGAAAGACGGACAGATTGAGGCGAAGCTCGCGGGACGTGTTACGGCGCACGCCGCAACATTCACGGAATTGCTCGCGCCGGAACGTCGCGCCGCGATTTTTCAGAACGTATCCGCCGACACCGAAGCAAATGCGAAGATGCTGAAGGGCTTGATGGCGTTTGCGGCCGCTTTGAACCCGGAAGGCCGCGCGACCGGCGACGATGATCTCATCGCGGTTGCGCAGGCCTTCATGGGCGGCGACGATCCGATGCGCACTTATCGTCAGATCTATGTGGCAGGCAAGCTTTTGCGAAAACAAGTCGCGCTGTCGACCGTAGTCGACGTGATGGACTCAGCAACTGGGGGTGTCGAAGCCGCTCTAAGTGTTCCGGCCGCGACCGTAGCGGTTCAGCCTGAGGAACTCGCAGATGCTCGCGCTCGTGCTCTCGCACAAGGCGGAACGCCGGACGTGCCTAACGCTCCACGTTCGGCTCTCTCCGCGATTTTGCGCGCGCGCATCGAAGACATCGCCGGTATGGCTTTACTAAACCTGGACAAATCAGTCGATGCCGTCGCGCGTCTGCGCCGGGCCGTGAGCGTCTCGCCCCAAGGCACGCCGCTATGGAGGTCATCGATGTGGCATCTCGCGACGGCGCTCGAAGCTGATGGCAAACACGATCAGGCCCTGCTTTACTACATAAACAGTTATCGGGCCGGTGCTCCCGATCCCGCGCGTCGGGCGGTGATTGAGAACGTTTACAAGAAAGTGAATGGGACGCTCGAGGGTCTGGATGACAAGATCGGTCCGGCGTATTCGTCGCACGCGCCCTCACCAACCGCTTCCCCGACACCAAACAAAAAATAAAGAGCAACTCGGCGATCACCGAATTGCTCTTTTTGAGTTTGATGTGGCACGCGCATCCTGCGCGTGACTTCACGTGGCGGCCGGTGCCACTTTCCACATGGACGAACTTAGTTGCCCGAACCCTGAGGCTTGCCGTCTGCGTCGTAAACTTCGACCTGGCCGAACTTCTCAAGCACGGACTTTATCTTTTTCGCGTCTCCTACGACGACGATTTGCTGAGTTTGCGGATTCACGTACTGCCGCGCGACCCGCTGCACATCGTCTGCTGTGACGGCCATGGTTTTTGCCGCGTAAGTGTCCCAATAATCGTCCGGGAGATTATAAATCTTTCGCAGGATTGCGTAGTTGAGCAGTTGCGAGGGACTCTCGAGCGACAGTGCGAAGCTCGCAACGATCGAGCGCTTCTGCTCTTCTAATTCATCAGCGCCAACTTTTTCATCGCGGATGCGATTGAGTTCCTTGAGAAACTCAGTCATCGCGCCTTCGGTAACTTCCGTGCGCACGTCACTGCTGGCCGACCACGGGCCCGGATACTTAAGCGCGACAAAATTGCTGTAGGCGCCGTAGGTATAGCCCTTTTCTTCGCGCAAATTCAGGAACAAACGCGCCGAACCACTGCCACCGACAATGCTATTCATGACGTTGACCGCGAAATAGTCGGGATGACGGCGATCGATGGCGATGTTGCCCATCTCGATCGTTGACTGCACTGAGTCAGGTCGATCGATAAGATAGATCTTACCAATGGTCGCCGGCGTCGGGTTTGGCGGCAGCGTCTCTTTGTAGTCGGTGCGCTTCCAACCCGCGAACCACTGCTTCAATTTCGGAATCAGCTCGGCCGCGTTCACGTCGCCGGCAATGCCCAGGATCGAATTCTGCGGCGCGTAATGATCGCGATGCCAGGCCGCGAGCATTTCAGACGTAAGACTGTCCAACACCTGAGGCGTTGTCGCAATAGTCGCGGCGGGATGGTTTCCGTAGACCGCGCGGCGAAAACGTTCGTCCGCCAGGAAGCTCGGCTGGGAACGCTGGTTGGCCAGGTTCGTCTTGATGCGCGCCTTGAGTTTGGTGAACTCGTCAGCCGGAAATGTCGGGTTCAAGAGGACATCCGTCATCAATCCGAACCACTGATCGAAATTGTCCGAAAGCCCTGACGCGTTGAGCGTCGCGGCCCCGGATCCGAACCCTGATGCTGCGGTCAGCGTCGCGCCGAGCTTCTCAACATCTTCGGCGATTTGACGGCTGTTGCGTGTCTTGGTTCCTTCACGGAGCATTTGCGCCGTGATGTTCGCCAGACCCACTTTGTCTCTCGGTTCGAGAATTGGTCCGGCGCCGGTGACATTCAGTTGTGCGCTGGCGAGCGGCAGTCGATGATCCTCGAGGATCAAGACCGT
The DNA here is from genome assembly GCA_046733375.1 of Acidobacteriota bacterium. Classification (GTDB taxonomy): domain Bacteria; phylum Acidobacteriota; class Blastocatellia; order Pyrinomonadales; family Pyrinomonadaceae; genus UBA11740. The sequence continues at coordinate 3,066 of JBKPPE010000507.1, forward strand.
GAGGCCGTTTTCCAGCGTGGTTTCAATCGGCTTGCGCAGCTTTACCTGAAGCACTTCTTTCGAAACTGGCGCCCGGTTCTTTCGTTCGACTTTGCTGCGCGAAGTTCCTTTATCCTGACCGGCGCCCGGGCCTTGCCCGAGCACGCGGGCATTGGGTTGAACGATGAATGCGAGCGCGATGAGGGTCGCGGCGAATGTTTTGAGAGTAGTAGTCTTAAGATATTTCATGATGTCCTCCTTAGTCGCCGGCGCCTCGGGGAGCTCGCGGTTTCGGTACAGTAGTAATTACCGATCGACTAGTGTCTTTGAAATAAGTACGCGCGACGCGTTGAATGTCTTCTTTGGTTACGCGGTTGTATTTATCTTCAACGTCATTGATGAGATTCGCGTTGCCATAGAAAAGCGCATATTGGCCGAGCCCGATCGCGCGTCCTAAGGTGCTCTGAAGCTGCTGTGCGCGCTGACGACGAACCATCATCCGGACCTTTTCCAACTCCCAGTCCGCGACCGGTTCGTTCTTCAGTCGATCAAGCTCCGCGTAAACCAGCTTTTCGACATCCGCGAGATTCTTTCCCGGAGGAGCAAGCGCAGCGATTTGAAAGAGCGACGGTCCGCGCTTCTCTTGCGCTCCCGCGAAGACTGCGGTCGCAATTTCCTGTTCTTTCACTAACTTCTGGTAGAGCCGCGACGAATTGCCAGAGCCGATAATTCTGCCAACCAAACTCAAAGCGTAATAGTCGGGGCTATCGCCTGCGGGCATTTTGTAAAGGATGTCGATTCGCGGCACACGCGCGAATCCGTCTTCGATATTCGCGCGGCGTTCCGCCGTTTGCTCCGGCTCAGTCATGTCAGGAACCGGCGGCGCGGGTTGCGAGGGAATGGCTTCGAAATACTTCTTGACCTTCGCGAGCGCCTCGTCGGTTTTGAAGTCACCGACCAGTGTGAGCACCGCGTTGTTCGGCGCATAGTAAGTGCGGAAGAAATCGGTTACGTCCTGAAGCGTCGCCGCGTTCAGATCTTCCATCGACCCAATGGTCGAATGCTTATACCCGAAATTGTCATAAGCCGTCTCAGTGATCACCTCGAACGTCTTGCCGTAAGGTTGGTTGTCGACGCCGAGCCGGCGCTCTTCCTGCACGGCGTTGCGCTGATTGTCGAGATTGGCCTGGTTGATGACGAGGCTCTTCATGCGATCGGCTTCGAGATATAGGCCCAGGTCGAGTTGATTCGCCGGCAGCGTTTCGAAGTACGTCGTGCGGTCTTCACTGGTAGTGCCGTTCATCGAGCCGCCATTCATGTCGATCAGAATGAAGTGCTCACCCTTGCCGACGTTCTCGGAACCCTGATACATCATGTGCTCAAAAAGATGGGCAAAAC
>JBKPPE010000508.1:0-5293 GCA_046733375.1 Acidobacteriota bacterium
CGTTCGTTGCCATTAAAAAACTGCCGGATTTGTATTCAATCTTCTCGATTGTGCCGGTAATCGGCGCGCGGTTAACGTGCACGTCGAGCGGCGAAAGGAAGATGCTGACAAGCGATTCGTTTTCACCGTCGCGGCCGGCGATTCTCACTCTGGTTACGCGACCGTCTGCGGGAGCAACGACGATTCCTCGATCCGGCGGGATCGTCCGGCGGGGGTCCCGGAAGAAGAACGCCATGAAGGTGGCAATGATCAGAAATGGAATTGCGACAAACCAATAACCGAACAGCATTGGCACGATTGCCAATGCGACCGGAACAGCGACAAATGGAATCCCATCGCGGACCACTTTTCAAAAACCATCTTGAACACAAAACGGGGCCGAACCCCGATGATCGGGAAGGTGTCGTCCCCGTTAATCGTTAAAGCGACGAGCGCGCAAGTCGGCGCGCTCAGGTTTCTTAATTCGAACCGATTAGTGCTCTGTACTCGCGCGCTTTTCGTAATCGAGCATCAATGAATAAATCTGATCTTTGATTGCCAGTTTTTTCTTTTTCAGCGTCGTCTCTTCCAACTGTTCTTCATCACTCGGATATGCGAGGGCGGACAGCTCGCTCAAACGCTCTTCATACCGGCCGTGTTCGCGCACCAGTTCGCGAAACTCGGAGTTTTGGGTCATCAACTGCTCTTTGACAGAATCCGCCGTAATCGTGTCCATTTCAGGCAATCTCCTCTCGAATTGTTGGTTGGAAAGAATGACCGCGGTGAGAAATTCTCACGGGGCTTATGCATGGGCGAAATGGTAGCCAATTTGAGATGGCAAATCAAGGCTTCCCTTTCAAAGAAACGGACATTAGCAGGGCGTCTTCCACGGGAGCTCTGTAGTAACGGCGCCGGCGCCCAATTACTTCGAAGCCGCAAGCCTGATAAAGCTTCTGCGCCGCAATGTTTTGCGCTCGCACCTCGAGCACTGCCTGAGCAGAGCCCTGCTCCCGACCCCACATAAGCACCGCCCGCAGCAGATTCTCTCCGATACGTAGGCGACGATGCTCCGGCCTTACGGCAACATTGTTCACATGAATCTCGTCAGCCATTTGACGCGCCACAATAAAACCGACGATTGATTTGTGTGCAGGGTTGTCGCGTGCCGGATGCTTTGCGACCAACATCAGCGAAGCTGAGCCACACTGAAGTTCGAGATGGTACGCGTCCCAACCCCACGGGCTGAGGTTGGAGATTTCTTCGATCTCGACGACCTCGAGCAAATCATGCTCAGTCATGCGCTCAATCGCGATTGCAGGGGCGCTGTTTGCAACGGCTGGTTCAGGCATGGACCTTCATCTCGGCATCGGAGGGTCGCACGTAGTTCGCGCGCAAGTTCTCGGGTGCAAAAATTCTGCCGGCTCGATACTCACGCCACGCCAACTGCGCGACTGATCCGGCAATCTTCTCGTTCCCAGGCGCGACTGACCATCCGCGGCCGTTTACCTCGGTTTCGGGGCCGAACTGAATTCCTCGTCGTGCGGCCTCGGCACGCAGGAGTTCGAGTTGCGTCTGTGCTCCTTCGCCGGCCCAAATCATTCGCGAGTAGCTGCCATATTTCGAAAGCATCATCTGCGGACTGATGTGCATCGCTTCATCGAGCGACGTCACATCATTGCCGATTACTGAGAACATCTGGGCGAACACTTCGCCGCGGCCGGCCGGAAGCATCGCCACCGTTCGCCCAGACTCGCCGGCAGCGTGGGCCACAGCAGACAAACTCGATACCCCAACGCATTTTTTATTCATGGATACGGCCAGGGATTTCACTGTGGCAAGTCCAATTCGCAACCCGGTAAAGCTGCCTGGCCCAATTGCGGCAGCAAACAGATCGACGTCGCCAAGTTGAAGACCGGCTGCGCGCAAAATTCTATCAACATTTTCGATTAAGTCTGTCGAATGAGATGAAGACGAATCCCCAGTCGCGCATGACAGAATTTGGTCGCCACGCGAGACCGCGACACTGCCCGCGCGTGTGGCTGTTTCGATCGCCAGAATGACAGGTGCACCTTTCTGTGAGCTTTCCATCTCTGCGTTTGACATACCCGATCTGCGAGGCAATGATCTTAAACCAAACAATACCAAGGTGCGCAATCAAGAGAGTCAATAAATGCGAATAGGTGTGCTCACGGGAGGCGGGGACTGCCCGGGACTAAATGCGGCGATACGGGCGATTGTCAGATGCGCTTCGGACGACGAGGTAGCGGTGCTCGGCATTCGCAACGGTTTTCGCGGGCTGATGGAAAACGATGTGACGGAGCTGACTCGGGCGTCAGTCATTGGGATTCTGCCCCGCGGCGGAACGATTCTCGGGACGTCACGCTTCGATCCGCTCAAGGATGAAGCGAGCACGAATCTCGTGAAGGAACATTTCGCGATGCACGCCCTTGATGGCCTGGTCGTCGTGGGCGGCGAAGGTTCTCTTTCGGCCGCGCGCGACTTGTGGCGTCATCACAACCTGAGACTAGTGGGAATTCCCAAGACAATCGACAACGACATTAACGGCACGGATTTTACCTTCGGATTCGACACCGCCGTCAGCATCGTCACGGACGCTATCGATCGTCTGCATTCGACGGCCGAGTCGCATCACCGCGTGATGGTCGTTGAAGTCATGGGACGCCACACGGGCTGGATTGCGGCTTACGGAGGAATCGCCGGCGGCGCCGACGTCGTACTCGTGCCCGAACATCCATTCCGGATCTCCCGCGTGTGCGAGTTGCTGGCGCATCGAAAAAAGGACGGACGCGCTTTCTCGATCGTGGTAGTAGCCGAAGACGCGCATCCCCATCCTGATGAAGTGTTCCTATCGGAAGAGCAATATGCGGCCCTCTACCGCCACGATCGGCTGGGCGGAATCGGCGAAGCTTTGGCGGCAGTAATCGAACAATGCACGGGCATTCAGACGCGCGTGACAAAGCTCGGCTACGTGCAGCGCGGCGGCTCGCCGACACCTTTCGATCGCATTCTGGCGACCCGGTTCGGGATTAAAGCCTACGAAATGATCCGCACCGGCGAGTTCGGAAAGATGGCAGCGCTGCGCGGAAACCGCATCGTGTCGGCTTCTCTGGATGAAGCTGTGGGTGAACTAAAACGTCTGGACGAAGAGATTTATCGCGTCGCAGAAGTTTTCTTTGGCTAGCATTTGCCACTTTCTTGCTCTCATCGGGATGTGGTGCCCTATTGTGAGTCACTTTCTCTAGCCCCAGCGTTTACGCCTGGGAAATGAAGAAGATCAATTTCAAACCTTGAGCACCCAGGCGTAAACGCCTGGCGCAGAAAAGGCCGCAAGTGATCTTAGATAAGTTTTGCTAAGTAACATCCGTCTTGGATTGCGCATATCTTGCAAGCCCATGCCTTCGTCCCAACTAATCAGACTTCGTAATCCTGTTGTATCATGCCGCGCTCGCAAGCGTTGACTGCCCACTGCACACCGCTCACGACACGCTGATCTATGTCCAACGCCACACCCATGGTCCGGCAATACAAAGAGCTGAAGGCCCAGCATCCCGGCACCCTTCTGTTCTTTCGGTTGGGCGATTTCTACGAGTTGTTTTTTGATGACGCGGTGACTGGCGCGCGCGAGTTGCAAATCACACTAACCGCGCGCCACAAAGACAGCAGCGAGCCGATTCCTATGTGCGGCGTGCCGCACCACTCCGCGGCGAACTACATTGCCAAACTGGTCCGCAAGGGCTATCGCGTCGCCATTTGTGAACAGACCGAAGACGCCGCGAAGACGAAGAAGTTAGTGCGGCGCGAAGTCGTGCGGATCGTCACGCCCGGCACGCCCATCGATCCGCAATTGCTCGAGGCGCGCGAGCCGGTCTTTCTCGCCGCGGTGTGTGCCCAGGGCGAAAATGTCGGGGCAGCATTCCTCGACATCTCGACCGGCGAGTTTCGCGCTACGCAGACCAGCGGCAAGAACGCGTGGGAACGAATAGTCGCGGACATCGAATCGTATGCGCCGCGCGAATTGATCTTTCCACAAGCGCTGAGCGCATTGGTGCGGGCAGGATTCAGGAGTGAACGGAAGACAGGCCCGTTACCGCTGGGGACAGGAGGCAGTCGGCAGGAGCCAGACGGCAGGATCACGAACACGATAACTCACTCTCCAGACAGGCCGGCACCGACCGAAAGAAGCGTAATCCTGCCTGCTGCCGCCTGCCTACTGCCGTCTGCGCTCACTCCGCTCGACGATTGGCTGTGGCAAACCGAAGACTGCGAGGCGCTATTAGTCAAGCAATTCAATGTTCGATCGCTTGACGGCTATGGCCTAACGAGAAAAACCGAAGCGATTCGCGCCGCGGGTGCATGCCTGCGTTACGCGCAGGACACACAGCGAGCCGCCGCGGCCCACATTGCCGACATCGTCTAGTTTGAGTCGCAGGATCACTTAGTTCTTGATCAAATCACCGTACGCAATCTCGAATTAGTCCACGCCACCGGCGGCGCATCACGTTCTCTGCTCGATGTCATAGACGAAACCGTGACAGGCATGGGCGCGCGCTTGCTGCGGTCGTGGCTGTTGCGGCCTTCCATCCATCGCGGTGAGATTGAAGCGCGTCACGGAGCTGTGGTCGAACTTCATGCTTCGCACGCAAAGCGCGATCGGCTGCGCGCACTGCTGAAGGAAGTATCAGACATCGACCGGCTAATTGGCCGTCTCAATCTCGGATCGGCCACGCCCCGCGATTTGGTTGCGTTGCGCCGCTCGCTCGATCAGGTGCCGCAGATTCGTGAGGGCCTCGCGCACTCTGAGTCTTCGCTTCTCCAGGTTTTGAACAATGCCGCTGATGAACTCGCCGACGTGCGCGCCTTGATTGCAAACGCGATTGAAGACGATCCCCCGGCCAAAGTGATTGACGGTGGTGTAATTCGCACGGGCTATTCAGTCGAGTTGGATGACCTGCGGTCGTTGAGTCGCGATGCAAAACAAACCATAGCGTCAATGGAAGCGGAAGAACGCGCGCGCACAGGTGTCGGAACTCTTCGCATTCGCTTCAACAATGTGTTTGGCTACTTCATTGAAGTCTCAAAGGCGAACGCGGCGCGCGTGCCTGAGGATTACGAACGAAGACAGACGCTGGCAAACGCGGAACGGTTTACCACGCCGGCGCTGAAGGAGTATGAGGCGAAAGTGCTGGGTGCCGAGGAACGCATCCTGCAAATGGAGTCAGAAATATTCTCACTCATTTGCCGGCAGGTGGGGGCTGAAACCTCGCGCATTCAATCGACCGCCCGGGCGTTGGCC
>JBKPPE010000509.1:0-2990 GCA_046733375.1 Acidobacteriota bacterium
CGCCATCGACGAGGCGTACTTTCACGTCAACCAACTCATACCCGGCGAGATAGCCGCGCTCCATCGCATCGTGAATACCAGCCTCAGTCGGCTTGATGAACTCGCGCGGAATCGCCCCGCCCGTGATTTCGTTTTCGAACACAAAGCCTTCGCCCGGCGCTGGCTCGATTTCGATTTCCACGTGCGCGTACTGACCGCGGCCACCGGTCTGCTTCTTGAAGACTTCTTTGCCAGGTGCCGGTTGCGTAATCGTCTCGCGATATGCGACCTGCGGCTTGCCGACGTTCGCCTCAACGCCAAACTCGCGCTTCATGCGATCGACAATAATTTCCAAATGCAATTCGCCCATGCCGGCAATGATCGTCTGGCCGGTTTCATGATCTGTTGAAACATTGAACGAAGGATCTTCCTGCGCGAGACGTCCGAGCGCGACGCCAAGCTTGTCCTGATCGGCACGCGTCTTCGGCTCGACGGCAACGCGAATAACTGGCGCGGGAAATTCAATCGCTTCCAAAATGAGTGGCTTGTTATCGTCACAGATCGTGTCGCCGGTCGTGACCTGCTTCATGCCGCCGATGGCGATGATTTCCCCGGCGCTCGCCGACTCAATGTCTTCGCGTTTGTTCGCGTGCATACGCATCAGCCGGCCGACGCGCTCTTTCGTATCTTTCGCCGCGTTGTACGCGTACGAACCTGACTTGATCGTGCCGCTGTAAATGCGCACAAATGAAAGCTGGCCGAGATGCTTGTCGGCCATGATCTTGAACACCAGACCGGCGAACGGCGCGCTCGCATCTGGCGGGCGCGTTTCCTTCTGCCCATTCTTTGGATTCACGCCTTCAACCGCCTCAATATCCAAAGGCGAGGGCAGGTAATCAACCACCCCATCAAGCAGCGTCTGCACGCCTTTGTTCTTGAAAGCCGAGCCGGTAACGACTGGCACCAGTCGTAATTCAATCGTGCCCTTGCGGAGCGCTTTGCGGATTTCGTCTTCGGAGATCGGCTGCGCTTCGACGTACTTGTGCATCAAGTCGTCGTCGACGGTCGCGACTGCTTCGATCAGTTTTTCGCGGGCGGCCGCGGCCTCTGCTTTCAGATCTTCCGGAATTTCGATCGTTTCGTATTCGGCGCCCTTAGTCTCGTCTTTCCAGACCAAGCCCTTCATCGCAATGATGTCAACGACGCCTTTGAATTGATCTTCGTGTCCGATGGGAATTTGGAGAGCGACGGGATTTGCGCCGAGGCGCGTAATAATCGAATCAAACGAACGCTGGAACGAGGCACCGGCCCGATCGAGTTTGTTGATAAAGCAAATGCGCGGGACGCGATATTTATCGGCTTGGCGCCAAACAGTTTCCGACTGCGGCTCGACACCGGCAACGCCATCGAATACGGCGACTGCGCCGTCGAGGACGCGCAAGCTGCGTTCGACTTCCATCGTGAAATCGACGTGGCCCGGCGTGTCGATGATGTTGATGCGGTGATCGACCCCGTTGCGCTCCCAGAAACAGGTCGTCGCGGCGGAGGTGATGGTGATGCCGCGCTCCTGTTCCTGCTCCATCCAGTCCATCGTCGCCGTGCCCTCGTGCACCTCGCCGATTTTGTGCGAGACACCCGTGTAGTAAAGGACCCGTTCGGTGGTAGTGGTCTTACCGGCATCGATGTGCGCCATGATGCCGATATTCCGGAATTTGCTGAGGTCGTACTTAGCCATTTCGTAAATCGCGAATTGTAAATCGTGAACAGCTTTTACCATTCACGATTTACGATTTACTCGTCTTTACCACTTGTAATGCGCGAACGCCTTGTTGGCATCCGCCATGCGATGCGTATCTTCCTTCTTCTTCACTGCGTTGCCACGGTTATTGGCCGCATCAAGCAATTCAGCCGCGAGGCGATCGGTCATCGTCTTTTCGCCGCGTCCGCGCGCGTATGAAACAATCCAGCGAATCGCCAACGCGCCGCGGCGCTCCTGGTGAACTTCAACCGGGACCTGGTAGGTGGATCCTCCGACGCGACGCGACTTGACTTCGACTGTGGGTCGCACATTTTCAATCGCGCGCTTAAAAACTTTCAAAGGCTCTTCGCCGGCTTTTTCACCGACCTGCCGCAGCGCGCCATAAAAAGTCTTTTCTGCCAGCGAACGCTTGCCGCCCCACATGATGCCGTTGATGAACTTTGTCACCAGCGGACTGTTGTAGACGGGGTCGGGAAGAACCGCTCTTCGCTCTGCAACTCTGCGTCTCGGCATCGGTTACTTCGCGCCTCCCTTCGGCCGTTTGGCGCCGTACTTCGACCGACTCTTTTTGCGATCGCCGACTCCGACTGAATCCAAAGTGCCGCGAATTACGTGATAGCGAACACCCGGCAAATCTTTGACGCGCCCCCCGCGAATCAAAACAATCGAGTGCTCCTGCAAATTGTGGCCGACGCCCGGGATGTAAGTCGTGACCTCGATGCCGTTGGTCAGACGAACACGCGCAACTTTGCGCAGCGCCGAGTTCGGCTTCTTCGGCGTTTGGGTGTAGACGCGCGTGCAAACGCCCCGTTTTGGCGGGGAACTTTGCAACGCGGGGCTGGCAGTCTTGTACTTGACCTGCTGTCGTCCTTTGCGAACTAGTTGATTTATCGTCGGCATCTTTGTGTCTATCTCTCGAACTTAGTCGCGAGCGCCAGAAGCGCAAAAAGGGCCGCGGCCTGCCTCTTTCCGGAACGGGTCCGGCAGTCAGCGCAGACAAACTGGCCTGCAATTATTCGTTTAAAGGGACGTTCTGATTTCGCTTTTAGGCGGGCGCGGATTTGGCTTCCCAGTAGCCCAAAATAGCCGAAGCTTTGTCTGTAGCGTCGCGGCGCCGAGGTTTCTTTGCCGCGTTCGCACCATGAAGGGTACGAGCTTTACGCCACAATATTTTCAAACGACCGATGCCACGCACCGAGCCGGGCAACGCCTCCGCACCGACAGAACCAGTAACAGCGTTGCACTAGAGGAA
>JBKPPE010000510.1:0-6334 GCA_046733375.1 Acidobacteriota bacterium
GCGCCGTGCGGGTGTGACCTTGGCGGCGTTAGGCCTGCGGGATAGAAACTTGATCGCGGCGGGCAGAGGAAAGGTCACGGTTCTCAATCGTCAGGGGCTCGAAGCTACGGCCTGCGAATGCTACTCGATAATTCGCAACGAATTTTCAAGTCTGCATGCCTCTCAACGGTCGCCGAATCCATTGGCAAATTAAAACATCACTCGTGCGGGGGGCCGTCAGCCAGAGTACCAACTTTAGTTGGCTCTTTCGATCGGAGTCCCCCACTAAAGTCGCTACTCTAAACGCGGCCGCGCTGAGCCGCCAGGGCTCTCAGCCCTGGCAAGGGGTCTGTCAAACACCGTACAGACCTTGTGCAGATTTCGTGACAGGATGCCGCCACAACCGAAGCTTGTTCCCCAGACAGAGTATCCAGGATCTCATCCGATCCTGGGTTTACATAACTTTCCCGACCGCCAGCCAGGCGCCACGAGTTCGCAAGGTGCAGTAAGAAATGAAATATCCCTCTTCCATTCCGAACTCTCCACGTGCAACGATTCTGTTCGCCGATGACGATGCAGACACGCGCGAAATGATGAAAGCCCTGCTGGGTTTCGAAGGCTATGAAGTCATCGTTGCGAGGGATGGGCATGAAGCCGTCGAGATCGCACGGCAGACCCTTCCAAATGTCATCCTGCTGGATCTGGAATTACCGAAGCTGAACGGCCTCAGCGTCGCGAAAAGCTTAAAACGCGACCGGCGATTCGAAGGCACTCCTATCGTCATGATTTCCGGGCATAGCCCTGCGACGTTTCGTCAGCAGGCGCTGGACGCCGGTTGTGACGAATACCTGCTCAAACCGATCGACTTCAGTCGCATCGAGGAACTCCTCGCGCGGAGCCGTCTGAACGGAGACGCCGAGCCGCAAGACGGTGAGTCGCGGTTGCGTGATCCAGAGTGGTACGGCACTGTCCGCGACGAGTTCTCCGTCCGTCACAATTCTCCGCAGCCTTCTAAATCCTAAGTAAACTAGCAAAAACTGACGCGTGGCGGCTTACCTTGCAACTTTTCGGTAAATAACGCATCATACATACCGTTAAATCCTTCTCTCGCGCATCAACGGTGATGCGCCCCGCGCACAAAACGATTAGCGCCGGACGTTTGGATAGTTCGAGAGCAGGCTGATTAAAACTACGAAGCCGCTCTTCTTGTAAAGGGCATCCGAACTTGGTCCTTCGACCGCTACCGTTTCGCCGAAGCAGATTCCGATTCGCTCAAGCTTCTTTTCATCCCCCTCAGGGGAGAAGGTAAATCTACATGTCAAATAAACTCTATGTTGGAAACCTGGCGTTCCAAACTACCAGCGAAGAACTGCAGCAGTTGTTTGCTCAGGCAGGCACGGTCGAATCGGCCAGCGTCGTCGAAGATCGCATGACCGGACGTTCGCGAGGCTTTGCTTTCGTCGAGATGTCCAACAAGGAAGAAGCCACTGCAGCCATCGATCAATTCAATGGCAAAGAAGTCGGCGGCCGGGCCCTGAAAGTCAACGAAGCCAAGCCGCGCGAAAATCGCAGCGTTGGCGGACGCGGCTTCGGCGGCGGCAATCGCGGAGGCTACGGCAATCGCAGCGGCGGTAGTGACCGTGGTGGCAATAGCTACGGCGGCGGTGGGCATCGCGAACCGCGCTGGTAACAATCAGTGAGCGGTGAACAGTGAGCAGTAAGCAGTTTCTTTGTGTCTCCCGCGGTTAATGATGAAACATCGATTACCCATGGCCGTCACAAAGAGCTGCGCTGCCACGCAAAGGATTTAGTCACGACGACTTAAAGTCGTCATTAGCAAAAGGAACTTAATGGATTTTTCTCAACTGGGACTTGCGCCTGCGCAACTGAGCGCTTGCGAGTCTCTCGGATACAACGAACCGACACCAATTCAGCGACAGGCGATTCCTGTCATCCTCAGCGGCCGAGATGTCATCGGCTCTGCCGAAACCGGCACCGGAAAGACGGCCGCATTTCTACTTCCCATCATTCAAAAAATCAGTGAACGATCGAGGCCTGGTCTGCGCGTTCTGGTGCTCGCACCGACGCGTGAACTGGCGCTACAGATTCAAAAGAATTATGGCGAGCTTAACCGCGTAAAATCGAACGCATCGGTCATTGCGATCGGCGGCGCGAACATACGGACCCAAATTAGTGGGCTGCGTCGCGGCGCGGCCGTTTTGATCGCGACCCCAGGACGATTGCTCGATTTGACTGAGCGCGGCGCGGTCAATCTTTCAACCATCGAAGTCCTCGTGCTGGATGAAGCAGATCGCATGCTGGACATGGGATTTCTGCCGGCGATTCGGCGCGTGTTGGCAATGCTGCCAACCAAGCGGCAGACGCTTCTATTTTCGGCGACGATGTCACCGAGCATCGAACAACTGGCTCGTTCGACAATGAAAGAGCCAAAGTTGATCGAAGTAAATCAACGCGGCCGCGCGGCTACTATGGTTGAGCAAACTGCTTACCTGGTTGAGCAACATTCGAAGACGGCGCTGTTACTCGAGCTGCTGGAAAAGGATGGCGAGACGTTTGATCGGGTGCTTGTGTTCACCAGAACACGGCGTGGGGCTGAACGCCTCTCTCACATTCTGAAAGCACGCGATCACAGTGTGGATCGAATTCACGCGGATCGTTCGCAGCCTCAGCGCCAGGCCGCTTTGCATCAATTCAGCAACGGCCGAACGCGTGTGCTGGTGGCAACAGATATTGCCGCTCGCGGCCTGGACGTCGAGTCGGTCTCGCACGTCATCAATTACGACGTGCCGGCCGCGCCCGAAGACTACGTGCATCGCGTCGGTCGCACGGGCCGAGCAGGGAACCAGGGCAAAGCGATCACGATGGTTGCGCCCGTTGACGAATTGTCGATGCGAGCGATCGAACGCCTTACCGGTCAGTTAGTAAAGCGCGTTGTGCCTGACAGTTTTGGCCGTACGCAGGCGCTTGTCGCTGCGCCGGTCAGACGGTTTGCCGCAGTTGCGCCTTCGCGCAGCAATTCAGTTCGTTCGTTCCGTCCGCGGCGCGCACGATAGCCGTGAATGTCGGAAGCCCGACCGTAAGGAGGGCTTCTGTCGCAAGTGGCCCTCCCTTACGGTCGGGCTTCTGAAACCTGCGCTAAGTTTATAATCAGATAGGAGTATTAACATGGAAGACAAACAAATTTTCAAAATCGGCGATCGAGTTGAGCAGATGTGTGTGACCTGCGGCGAAGAGCGTGGGCATCTCGTCGCATCTATGGCCAAGACCGGAAGAATTACACGAGTTAGTTGTCCGATTTGTGGCTCACGCGTCACTTATAAGAGCGGCACGACGCGCCGCGCGTCAACCAAAGTCGGCGCGCCTTACGACCGCGCGCGCACCTATCGGCGCGGACAGACCCTCATGCATTCCACTTTTGGAGAAGGCGAAGTGACCGCGATTATCGAGCCGGGCAAAATGGATGTCTTGTTTTCCGATCGCATGCGGCGGCTGATTCACTCGCATATTTAGTGCCGGCGCATCTTGCGCGTGATTTACGGGCGGAAGCGCCCGTGCGCTTCTGATCAGCTTCGGCCGTACGCGTCGCTGAGTTTGCGAAAGTGATAGCCCATCGCGGCGAGACGTAGCGATTCCGCGACTCGAGTACGGTGTTTTAGAAGTGTTTTGGTAAAGAACCGCCAGAACTCCTTGCGTTCGCGATCCAGCAATCCCAGCTTCACCAACACCCGACTGAGCGAAGCAATCCCGTTGAGGATTTCGTAATGTTGCGGCTCAGCAAACGTGGTTCGCTTTAGCGAGTCCAATGCCCGCTGGTAATACTCGCGCGGACTGTAAATGGTTCGCATGATCGTCTGATAGCCCTGGATCAGAAACGCGGGATCCATCCGCGTCTTAAAATTCAAAGTACAGGCGGTGTTGTTGCCGTCTGCGTCACCCAGCAATCGTCCCTCGCGTTCCAGCCGGCGCCACAACTGAGTATCGGGAAGGGCGCTTAGCAGTCCGACCATTGCCAGCGGTATCGCGCTCTTGCGAATGAAGTCGATTTGTCTTTCAAAAATGTCGACGGGATCGTTGTCAAAGCCCACGATGAAGCCGGCCATGACTTCCATTCCGTAACTCTGAATCGTTTTCACTGAGTTGAGCAGGTTGCCCCGGTTCTGCGATTTCTGCGCTTCCTTCAGACTTTCTTCGACCGGTGTTTCAATGCCCAGGAACACACGATGGAAACCGGCGTCGCGCATGCTTGCGAGCAGCGGCTCGTCATCAGCCAGATTGATGCTGGCTTCCGTCAGCAACGAAAACGGATAGCGATTGCGTTTTTGCCACTCAGCTAATGCGGGCAGCAGTTGCCTCACGTTCTTCTTGTTGCCGATGAAATTGTCGTCGACGATGAACACCGTGCCACGCCAACCGAGGTCGCGCAATGCGTCAAACTCAGCCAGCATCTGTTGATTGCTCTTGGTGCGCGGCACACGCCCGTAGATCTCGATGATGTCGCAGAATTCGCACGAGAAAGGGCAGCCACGCGAATATTGGACGGACATCGCGCTGTAACGTTTCAGATTCGCGAGATGAAAATGGGCCTGCGGCGTGGTCAACAATGATGGGCGCTCCGCGGCCTGGTAAAGCCGTTTGGTTTGTCCGCGCGCGAGATCTTCGATGAATTGAGGCAGCGTCGCCTCAGCTTCACCGAGAAAGATGTGATCCGCTTCCGGTATATCTTCAATCGAAGTCGTGATGTAGGGTCCGCCAATTACGACGCGTTTGCCGCGCGCTCTGGCGCGGCGCGCTACATCCTTCAGAGAATCTTTCTGCACCAGCATGGCCGTGATCATGACCATGTCGGCCCATTCGAGATCTGAAGATTTCAGCTTTTGAATGTTGAGATCGACCAGTCGCCGCTCCCAGGAAGATGGAAGCAGAGCCGAAACGGTCAGCAGACCCAATGGGGGAAAGGCGCAACGCTTGCCTTCGAACGGCAGCGCGTGACGAAAACTCCAATAGGTGTCCGGAAACTCTGGATTGATTAATAGGACCTTCACGACCTTCCTCCTGTAACCCACGTACAACCGTACAAACGAAAGGGGTTCCTAAACTCTGGGAGATACAGGGGAAATCCAGCGTGTCAGGAGTTGCCGAATGCTTACCTTCGTTTTGGTTTTTTCGTCGCGGAGTTCACTTTCAAAACATCACCTGGCTGGCATTTCAGTGCCCGGCAAATGCTTTCCAAAGTATTGAACGTGATTCCCTGGGCCTTGTCTTTTTTCAAACGCCACAGGGTCGTGTGGCTCACACCGGTCTCCTTCGCTAACCAATAAAAGGTTCTGCTCTGCTCACGAAGCAGTTCATCAATTTGAACTAGTATCATTACACCTATTGATTTGTATCGTACACGTATATGTCACGGATGTCTAATATGCGCCGCCAAAATATATTGTGTACTTGACATATACCCATGCGGCGCGTAGTGTCACAAGCAGATGGAGTTCAGCTAACTCTCTTCTCAGCTCTTCTGGAATTCTCCAGATTACCTGAAGTGAACAGCTAAATTGTTGTGCCGACTGCGCGCTCAGTTTTGCGCCGTATACCGGCTGGGGATTAGTGGTTAAGGTGAGCGAGCTGGGCATCAAAGAGCGACGTGTCGGACAGGTTACAATCCTGGAAACCGATGCGCTAATGAGAGTTGATCTGAGATTCGGCAGAAGTAGCGTCACCCTTGCAAGTGCGGTCGAGGCTCTCCTGGCGGGCGGACAAAAACATATATTGCTGAATCTTCACGGCGTGAAGTCCATTAATGCGAAAACTATGGGAGACCTGGTTTCGCTGCATCTGACCGTGAACCAGCGTGGCGGGCAGCTCAAACTTTTCAATCTCACGCCCATGGTCCAGCAGTTGATGCGCGTGACGAACCTACTCGCCGTCTTCACCCTCTACGAGATTGAAAAACAAGCGATCCAAAGTTTTGCTGTCGTCGAAGAAAGCGCCCAATGACGGTTTGTGAGTTTTGCCAGCACTTTCAAAGACAAGAATGTCGCCTCGGGCTTAACCTTCCGAAAACGATGTCTTGCCGCGAGTTTGCGCCTTCGATGGAGCAGTTCTGTGCGGATCCGAAGGATTTTGTGAATGGCGCCCAAATAATTCAGATGGCCAGGTTTTTTGGGTTTCAGCGGACGGAGCTGAAAAAGATCAATTTGATGGCGGCTGGCGAAGAAAGCTCGCGCGATAAGAAACAGCAAGAAATCACGGCCCTGGACAAGTTTGCTGAGGCGACGGCTTCGCGCATGGTCTGAATCGAACCGCAATGAGCAATTACGTGAACAGCCCGGTGACAAAC
>JBKPPE010000511.1:0-3460 GCA_046733375.1 Acidobacteriota bacterium
CCGGTCGCGAAGTCGCAGTACGAGCAACGCGAGCGACAGAAGGGAGTGTGAATGTAAATTCCTGCCGGCGACATGATGTATCCGCAGATTACCCAGATTACGCAGAAAGATTCAAGGAGACTAGATCACATTCTGATTTTGTCGCGATATCCGCACCAGCGTTCTGCTTACTGCTCACTGCTTTCTGTTCTGCTTTTATGCTGACTGTATTGTTTGAATGCTCAAGCGACACCGTACCTCATCACTCAATTCAGCATTCATCGCGATTGATGTCTGGCATGATGATTGAAATGAATTTTTCCGAGGCCGCAACTTTGGACGGCCTGACAATTTCAATCAACGAAACACAACAGGGGAGGATCCACATGGCAGACGACAGAGAGAGGAATCAAGGTATGAAACAGGGAACCGGTGAAGGTGGCGGCCAACATGCGCCGGGACGTAATCCGCAGGATGATCGCTCGGCGGGCGGTCAGCAGGGCGGCCAGCAGAGCCAACAAGGTGGCCAGCAAGGCGGTCAAAAGGGTGACCAGCCGGGTCAAGGCAGTCAACAGGGTCAGCAAGCCGGCCAGCGTGGTGGCGATTTCGATCCGGCACGCGGCGGCGACGGCGGCGGACAAAAAGAAGGCGGACAGAACGACCAGAACACAAGACGCTAACAGGTGTGCTGTCCACACCCGAGGCTCACGCGTGATGTTTTGAGAAGAACCTCACTCGTGGGCCTTTTTATTTTGAGGTCTTTGGTCTTTGGTCTTTGACAAGCCGTGGGCTGTCGCTTCTTACCGAGCAAGATCAAAGACCAAAGGCCTAAGACCTAAGACCCCCAGTCCGCGGATGATTCATTTGATCCGCTTCGTACTTCCTTCGCCGCTGATGTTCCGGCTCATCTTGTGCGCGACGCCTTCGGCTTGTGCGAGCACACGCAAAAGATTTTCGCCAAGTATCTTCCGGATGTCCTGTTCGCTATAGCCGCGCTTCAACAACTCGTAAGTAATGTTCGGCAGCATCGAAATGTCGCCCGCGCCTTCAGGCATGTCGTTCGCGCCGTCGAAATCCGCACCGATGCCGACATGATCGATGCCCGCGACTTTCACAATGTGATCGATGTGATCGATCAGTTTTGAAATCGGCAGCGGCGGCAGCGGATTTTGCGCTTCGAGTTTGTCACTCTCTTCAGCCAGCCGTTCCGGGTCGTCCTTGTATTTCTCATTCAGTTCAGCTTGCCGCGCTTTCAACTTCTCGTTGCGGGCGGCGTTTTGGGGGGCGACGGACGTTGCATCGACAAACATGCTGTAGAAGTTCACCTGCACCACGCCGCCGTTTTTCGCGATCCGCTTGAGCAGATCATCCGGGATGTTCCGCGGTACGTTACTCAACGCGCGGGCCGACGAATGTGAAGCGATAATTGGCGCCTTTGAAATGTCGAGCACATCACTCATTGTTTTGTCGCCGACGTGCGAAACATCGACGAGCATTCCGAGACGATTCATTTCGCGCACGACATCCTTCCCAAACTCGGTCAGTCCGTTGTGTTTGCTTTCGCGATTTGAATCGGCCCAATCGTTGGCGTTATTCCACGTCAGCGTCATATAGCGAACACCCAGCCGGTGAAACTCGCGCAGCGTCGGCAGCGAATTTTCGATCGCGTGCCCGCCTTCGATACCCATCAAACAGGCGATCTTGTTTTGCGCCTTCGCGCGCCGAATGTCGGCGGCGGTAGTAGCAATCATCAATTCCCTCGGATGTCGCTCGACTGCGCGATATACCGAATCGATCATGTCGAGTGTGCGCCGCGCCGCGCCGCCATGCGTGACGTACCAGGGTTTAATGTAAAGCGAAAAGAATTCAGCCGTCAGTCCGCCTTTCTTCATGCGCGCGATGTTTGTCCGGTAAGGCTCTGGCGGATTGCCGCTGAGATCGAAGTCATCATTTGTCATTGGCGTCGTCACGTCGTTGTGCGTATCAACAACGATGGCGCGTCGATGAATCGCGAGCGCTCTCTGCCAAAGAGCCTGGTCGCGGCGATCGTTTGTCCGCGTTGTAGTGGTGTGCCGAGCAGATGAGCGCGGTTGCGCGGCGGCCGGGTGAAAAGTCATCAGCACGCAAACCGGCAGCGCGCTAATGGCTAGCATGGCGATGGGGTTTCTTTTCATACCGTAGATGTATCACAGGCGAGTTTCAAGACAGAAACGGTGCGAACCGAGTGTGGATTCTCAGCTTCAGTAACGGTACTACAAACCGACCCTTTGAACGACGCGCCGAAATCTCTCGTCACTGCGCAAGGGCCCCCAACGCGGATCGACTGTGATGTAGATCAGCCAGCCATCATGGATTTCGCACGAGCGATTCAGCCATTCCAGCGCTTCGTCAAATTCGCCGAGCCCACAATGCAATAGTGCGAAATCATAAGCCGAGACGTATCGCGCCTCTGCCAACTCTTTCAATTTCGCCAGCAGCGACCGCGCTTTATCGATCTCGCCCGAAACTGCATAGCAATGTGCGAGCGATGCCAGGCTTTCCGGACTGTCGGAAGAGAGCTTGCGCGCTTGGTTGAATTCAGTTATCGCCAGGGCAAACTCGCCCCGAGTTTCATACGTGCGACCAAGCTCGAGACGCGCGACAGGTTTGTAAGCGTCCAAGTCAATAGCTTTGTGAAATTGCTGGATTGATTCGCCCAGGCGACCAGCGAAGTGAAGCAGCTCCCCGTAACTCGTGTTTGCCGGCAAAGACAAAGGATCGAGATCCAACGCGTGCTGCATCTTCTGAATGGATGCTTCCAGATCGCCCGTGAAAGCCAGGAAGTACGCGTAATAAAACCATGCCGGCGCGTAATTAGGATTCAACTCGATCGCCCGCAATAATTCGGCTTCGGCCGTCGGCCAGTCGAACAGATGCATGCTGAGGTGGCCCAGCGTGCCATGACCTTCAGCCAGTGAATCGTCCAGTTCCAGAGCGCGCGCTGCTGACGCTTGCGCTTGGGTGAAAGCTTCCTTCGGCGACATTGCCTGCACGCCGACATCACCGAGCAGCGTCTGGCAATCTGCCAATCCCGCGTAGGCGCCGGCGAAGTTCTTATCGACTGCCAGCGCCCGTTGAAAACATTCGATCCCCTTGTTTGCGTCCTCCTCGGTGCGCTTGTTCCAGAAGTAGCGGCCGCGCAGATACAGTTCGTAAGCCTCGCTTTGTTTTGTATGACGCTTCGCCAGCCGCTGCCTCTCTGAACTTGTCAGTTTGAGTTTTAGGCGCGAGGAAATCTGCCGTGAAATGTCTTCCTGCAACTCAAAAATGTCCGCGATCCGGCGCGCGTACCGTTCACCCCAAAGCTGCGATCCGTCAGTCGTATCGACCAGTTCGACGCCGATCGTCAAACGATCGCCGACCTGCTGGACGCGTCCGGTGGCTACCGCACGCACGCCCAATTCCGCGGCGACGCGTTGTGGATCTATCGGCTGACCTTTGT
>JBKPPE010000512.1:0-6407 GCA_046733375.1 Acidobacteriota bacterium
TGTTAAGTCTGACTGCATTTCAACCAACATCGTCGAACAGCTTTAGCGTTCGCGCCCAGCGGCGCTTAGTCGGCGCGCGCGGCAACCCTGACATTCCAAGAATCGTAGCCGAAATCAACGCGCGAAATATCGAAGCGACACTTCGCAAGCTGGTGAGCTTCGGCACGCGCAATACGCTATCCGAACAGAACAACCCGAACCGCGGCATCGGCGCTGCGCGTGATTGGCTCTACGGCGAATTCCAGAAAGCCGCGGCGCAGTCCGGCGGTCGCATGACTGTCGAAAAACAAACGTTCGAGCAGGCCAAGGCCGCGCGCGTGCCTGAGCCGACGATGCTCACGAACATCGTCGCCACGTTAAAGGGAACTCAGCCCGAATAAACAGAACGCATTTACGTCGTCAGTGGTCACTACGATTCCATGTGTTCGAGCCCCACCGACGCTAAGTGTGATGCACCCGGCGCGAATGACGACGCTTCGGGAACGGCCGCCGTGCTCGAAATGGCACGCGTCATGGCGAAGTACAAGTTTGATGCGACAATTGTGTTCATGACGGTTCCCGGTGAAGAGCAAGGGTTGCTCGGCGCCACCTACTTCGCCGA
Source organism: Acidobacteriota bacterium (assembly GCA_046733375.1). GTDB lineage: Bacteria > Acidobacteriota > Blastocatellia > Pyrinomonadales > Pyrinomonadaceae > UBA11740. Next base: position 602 of record JBKPPE010000512.1, read on the forward strand.
GCAGGCGAAGAAGAACAACATGGACATCGAAGCGATGTTCACCAATGACATCATTGGCAACACGCTCGGGGGCAACGGCGTGCGCGATCGCAAAACGGTGCGGCTGTTCTCCGAAGGCGTGCCAACGAACGAAACTCAACAAGAAGCGGCGACGCGACGCAGCGTGGGCGGCGAAAACGATTCGCAGTCACGACAACTCGCGCGCTTTATCAAAGAGGTTGGCGAGCGCTACGTTCCCTCGATGAAGGTCTGGATGATTTATCGCCGCGATCGATACGGGCGTGGCGGAGATCACCAGCCGTTTCTCGAACGGGGTTACGCCGCAGTCCGATTCACCGAGACTAACGAAGAGTATCGCCATCAACATCAGAACGTGCGCGTCGAAAAGGGAATTCAGTACGGCGACCTGCCGCAGTTTGTAGACTTCGATTACATCGCGAACGTGGCGCGCGTGAATGCGGCGGCCCTCGCTCTGCTTGCGTCGGCACCGGCGCGTCCGAAAAATGTAACGATGCCGAGCGGCTTGGCCAACGACACGCAATTGAGTTGGGAAGCTAACAAAGAACCTGACATTGCCGGCTATGAAATCGTCTGGCGCGACACGACCGAAGCAACCTGGACGCATTCACAGGCGATTGGAAACGTGACGACGTTTACAATGAAGGGTATGTCCAAAGACAACTACTTCTTTGGCGTGCGCGCAGTGGACAAACAGGGTAACCGCAGTCCGGTGACGTATCCGCGTCCGGCGGCACGCCAACCGGCAAATCGGAATCCGGGAATTTCGAACTCGCCGTGAGTAGTCCAGCGCCGCGCCTTTGAAGCCGTTTTCATTTAGTTCAATCGATTCCCAAGCCCAATGGGCCTTTCTTGATTGAGGAGTGGATCAAGGGTGGCAACGCTTCTGCCGCCTTGCGTCGAATAACGTGATTGGCGAAAGTCGAAAGACACGTTTGTTGAGGGTCAATTTCAACCAACCAACCGCTATGGCCCGCCGCCTTCAAAGCCCAACTGCGGATATAATCGAAGGTGGCCGTGGTGCCAATTAATAACACCACATCGCACGGACCACGCCGCAAAAACTTATTTATGCGAGCTTCTTCATATAGATCCAGTTCTTCATCGAACCAAACGACACCCGGTCGCAGCTCATGATTACACTGTGGACATCTTGGAATTTGCTTGATCCAGCCAGTCCTTTCGTTCCGTTGGTAATTGCACGAATTGCATCGCGTGACAAAAATGTCTCCGTGAATGTGCACGACCTGGTCTTTATGAAGGCGCCACCCATCGTAACTGGCGCGCTCATGCAGATCGTCGACATTCTGGGTCACCAACAACAGCTCTTTGCATTGCGTCGCCAGTTTCACGAGCGTAATGTGCGCCTGATTGGGATTGCTTTTCAGAATTTTTTCGCGGCGCTCGGAATACCATTTCCAAACTATCGCGGGATTGGCCTCAAAGGCCTTCCTGGTTGCCAGTTCCTGTGGCCGCCGTTCGTGCCAATAACCATCCGATCCGCGAAAGGTGGGGATTCCGCTATCGGCAGAAATTCCTGACCCGGTTATAACGAGTACGCGTCCACCAATCGCGCGGCGGAATTGCTCTTCCTTCTTCCTCTCATCCCATGCCCAGTCGAAGTCAGCCGGCGTAAAAAAGCGCTTCGATTGTCTCCACCGGTTCGCATCGTCACGCAGCCACTGCTTGAGGGTCGGGAAGAAAGTGTCAACGTAAGCGCGGAAAGCCGGTCGATAGGGGCAATAATATTGCGTCAGCCAATATCGGAAACACGTTTTGAGCGGCAGGTCACGCACTTGGCGGGCCCGGCGAATGCCGTGCAACAAGACATAAAAGTGAAGTAAGGAATCGACTGGACCTAGTCGCTCGTTTTCTTCGAGACTCATTCGCGATTGGGTGAGAGGAATTGGTTCAACCGCTTCGAGCACGGCCGTATGCATCAAGCCGACTATATTTCCGTAGGCAACATCATCCTCGATTAAGGCTCGACCCAATAAGCATTCGGGCTCGTTAAATTTTTTCTCGAGTTCAAGCAGGACGTCCGTGGCGCGGTCATAGCGTTCGAATACCCATTTATATAAGGCAAAGGCGCCAGCGCCGATCGCCGCGACCTCCGCAAAGTTCTTTACGGTTTCTGAAACGGTATGCCAATCCGTCATGCTCGTTCATTCTTCCGACGGAAATAATCGGGGCCAAGTTCAGGTTAAGAATTCCATTTGCCTGGGAATCGGCCAGGCCGGCTTTGGCTGTACGCGGCACACTATAACGGTAGCAACGGGCTACCACAATAGCTATCAGTTGTTTGCAGCGCACCAATCGAGAGCCTAAGATTAGTCAGCCAAGAGCGCAATTGTCGCGTCTAAGTGACGTGAACGGATTTCATCTATCGGGAAGAAAAGCCATGAAAATTAACGGTTTTGGCTCTGGGTTCGCAGGCCGGCTGCGGAAAGTAACCGCGCTCATTTCGTTAGTCGCGCTTGTCGCGACGACCTTTGCGGCAGTGGCCGGTCAAAGCATGAAGGCTTCCGCGACCGCGAAGGCCAAGCTTTCTGAAGAGCAGCGGATCCTGCACGTGCTGAATCGCCTCGGTTTCGGTGCGCGCCCGGGTGATGTCGAGCGCGTGAAGGCGATAGGACTCGACAACTACATCGAGCTGCAATTGAACCCCGACAAGATTGATGACTCGGCGAGCGAAGCGCGCCTCCAGAATCTTGACGCGTTGCGCATGACGACTCCGCAGCTTTACGAGAAATATCCACAGCCGGGGCAGTTGTTGCAGCAGCTTCAGCGGCGCGGACAACTTCCCGCGGATCTTGCAGCCGCGCGCGATAATCGCGTGAAGGGCGGTGCGAACGCGGCCCCGAATCAAAACCAACCAAAGAGTGGCGATGCGACCACGGGTGAGATGCAAGGACCACCCGCGAATAACGCGAGCCCGAATCCGAATCCGAATGCGAACGATGCCAACCCGATGAACAACGCGGAGTATCGCCGCGCCGTTTATGAATACTTCAAAGAAAACAATCTCCGTCCCCCGCAATTCATGACCGGCGAACTGCAAATGGCGCGCATCCTTCGCGCGGTTTACAGCGAGCGACAGTTGCAGGAAGTATTGGTGGATTTCTGGACCAACCACTTCAACGTGTTCGCTGGCAAGGGCGCGGATCGCTGGCTTTTGATTTCGTACGATCGCGACACAATTCGTCCGCATACGCTCGGCAAGTTTTCTGATCTTTTGCGCGCGACCGCTGAAAGCCCCGCGATGCTTTTCTATCTCGACAATTTTCAGAGCGTCAGTCCGAATGCCCAGGTTCAGCAGCGTCCGCTGCAACAGATGCGTCCGCGAAATCTGATCCTGATGTCGAACAACCCTGCGCAACAGCAGCCGCAGCAGCAGCAGCGACGTGGCATCAACGAAAATTACGCGCGGGAGCTGATGGAGTTGCACACGCTCGGCGTTGACGGTGGGTACACGCAGAAGGACGTGCAGGAAGTCGCGCGGTGTTTCACCGGCTGGACGATCTTCGCGCCGCGTGGGGCTGGCGCAGCCGCGGCGCAGATTGCCGGTGGCGGCGGCCGACGCATCGAGATGCTGCGCGAGAACGCCGGGAAGTTTTATTTCAATGAGCGCGTGCATGACGACGGCGAAAAGATCGTGCTCGGACAAAAGATTCCCTCAGGCGGCGGTGTCAAAGACGGACTGATGGTGCTCGACATACTCGCGCATCATCCTGCGACGGCGAAGTTTATTGCCACCAAACTTGTTCGCCGCTTTGTTTCTGACAATCCGCCTCAGTCGTTGGTCGATCGAGTCGCGCAAACCTACATGAAGACTGACGGCGACATTCGCGAGATGCTGCACACAATCTTCCGCTCGCCCGAATTCAATTCGACGGAAGCGTATCGCGCCAAGATCAAGCGTCCCCTCGAATTGGCGATCAGTGCAGTGCGCACGTTGGGCGCGGACACGAACGGCGGTCCCGGACTTAATCAGTGGATTGCGCGGATGGGCGAGCCGCTCTACGGATTCCAGACGCCGAATGGCTACTCCGACATGGCTGAAGATTGGGTGAACACCGGCGCGCTGCTCGAACGTATGAACTTCGCGCTCGCCCTCGCGAGCAATCGCGTTCCCGGGACGCGCGTTAATCTTGGGCAGTTCATCAGCGACGACAAATCGATAAGTAAGGAAAAGCTGCTCGATCGATTCGTGACGTTGTTTGTCGGCGGTGAGATATCAGCAAAGACACGCGAAAGCTTACTCAAGCAGCTCGGCGATCAGATTACGATTCCGTCAATGCCGGCGACACAAAACGCTTCGGCGAAGGCTCCCGAGAATCCGTTTGAGGCGGGGTTTCAACGTGGAGACTTGCCGGGCTTTGGCGGCAACAACAATCAACAACAGCAACCGCCGCGGCAGCAGCAGCTCGCGAGTATTAACCCGTCGACTATCTCGAATCCGATCGTGAAGATTGCGGGATTGATTCTGGGGTCGCCGGAGTTTCAGAGGCAGTAAATAGTAAATCGTGAATCGTAAATAGTATTTCTCTATTCACGATTTACGATTGACGAGGTTTTTATGAACAGACGCTATTTCATCAAATCGGGCAGCATCGCGCTGGCATCGTTTGGAGTGATGACCACTGCGCCGTCTTTTCTGAAGCGCGCATTAGCTGAGAGCCTGGAAAAGAACGGCAAGCGCAAAACGCTGATTGCGATTTTTCAGCGTGGCGCCGTCGATGGCTTGAACGTAGTCGTACCGTTTGGCGAATCGGCGTATTACGACATGCGGCCGAACATCGCGATCCCAAAACCCAATGGCGGCGCCGAAGCCGCGATCAATCTCGACGGCTACTTTGGTCTGCATCCCGCGCTCGCTTCATTCAAACCACTTTGGGATTCGAAGCGGCTCGCGATCGTGCACGCATCCGGTTCACCCGACAACACGCGTTCGCACTTTGATGCGCAGGATTACATGGAATCCGGCACACCGGGCGTGAAGTCTACGCGCGATGGCTGGTTGAATCGCTATCTTCAGGCGAAAAGCGATGAGTCGAAATCTCTGTTCCGCGCGGTTTCGATGACACAGCAGATGCCGCGGGCGATGCAGGGGAAAGCGCCGACGCTCGCGATTTCGAACCTCGCGGACTTTCGCATTCGCGCCGGCCAGACGTCAGAGTCGGTACAGGGAGGTTTCGAGGATCTCTACGATGAGGCCGTGAACGACAATCTTCACGGCACGGGTAAAGAAACGTTCGAAGCAATCAACTATCTGAAGCAAGTGAACCCGGGCCAATACAAAGCTGAAAATGGCGCGACCTATCCGAACACGCCGTTCGGCAATGCTCTGCGCCAGACTGCGCAACTGATCAAAGCCGGCGTCGGATTAGAAGTTGCCTTCACCGATATCGGGGGTTGGGACACTCACGTTAACGAGGGTAATCAACAGGGACAACTGAGCAATCTGCTGCGACAATTTAGTTCGGCGATCGCAGCCCTTTACACTGATCTCGGCCAGCGCATGGACGACGTAGTGATTTTGACGATGTCTGAGTTCGGTCGCACTGCGCGCGAGAACGGCAACCGCGGTACTGACCACGGTCACGCGAACGCGATGTTCGTCGTCGGGAATTCAGTGCGCGGCGGGAAAGTTTACGGTCAGTGGCCCGGCCTGAAGTCGGATCAACTCTACGAAGGCCGCGACCTCGCGCTCACGACTGATTTCCGTGATGTGTTCGGCGAAATTGCGCAGAAGCATCTGGGCGCGTCTAACTTGAAAGCTGTGTTT
>JBKPPE010000513.1:0-3367 GCA_046733375.1 Acidobacteriota bacterium
GAATTCGCTTGGATTGGGCGTCATTGGATTTTCTCCTTGTCAGCGGCCGAGATGTATCACGGGCGCGCGTGACCTGCAAGAGTTGTTTAGTGGGCGGCCGCCGTCGGGGTTCCAGTCCGCAGCCAACCGGTGGTGGCGAGGACGCTCTGAATCTGCTGTGTGATGGCCTCGGCGTACATCACTGCTCCCTTGCGATTCGGATGGGCGATGGCGGCCAGTTTGCACACCATCAAGTTGTCTTTGCGCGCGGGTTTTTGCGCGTCAGTTTCATTCGGCTGCTTTCTGAAGAAGTCTTCGCACATTGACCAGCGCCGGCTGCTCACTTCATCGTTGGCGTGCAGGCTTACCTTGCCGAAGGTGAATAGCGCCAGCATCTTTCGGATTGTCGTGGCATTAAAACCCCACAAACGCGAGTCGCGCGCCGCAAATGCGTGTTCCGGCTGAAATGGTATGCGCGCAAACAACACGCGTTGGCGTGATCCTCGCGCCACGAGCTGCTCGTTCGACTTGGCAACCGCTGCGGTCAAAGTTCGGTTAGACGCCTCGTACCACGCATTCGAAATCGCCGTAAGGCGTTCGAACAGGTTTTTATCACTCGGTCTCTGAGCTTCCGGGCTCAGCGCCGTATAAAACCTCTTGGCGAGCGCGCGCATGAATAGATCACGCGGCGTCTTCTCGGACATGACTGGGTAATAGCCGGTCAAAACGATGTGCGCATTGGGAAATGCCGACGCGACTCGGACCAGCAAAGCTTCAACCGGCGCACCACACTTCTCCCGCGTCAACGCTTCAATCACTGGAATGCTATTGCCGGCGTTGAGAAAGCTGCGCGCGTTCACATCGTTGATGCAGCCGTCGACCAGCACCAGATCTACCTGCGACGCGTCTCCGATTACTCGCACCGCATCGTCAATTTGATCGTGCAGAGTTGGCCAGGCGCTGTTAATTTCGCCGTAAAGAGTCAACGACCGCGGTGGTGCCACACCTGCGGTTCCGATTACAGCGCCGGCGTGCGCCTGGACTCGCTCTCGCACGGTGACGTGTTGGTTTTCTTCCAGCCAGTTCTTTACGAGATACCAGGATTTGTGCTCGGTTTTCAGGCCCTGCCCCCAAAGTATCGAATCGCCCAGCACCACAAGGTTGAAGTCCTGGGGCGCGACACGATTCGTACTGAGCGCAGTCTGCGCCTGAATCGCCGCCGTGAAAGCGAAAACAACGACTGCGAAAATCGTGATTTGGAACTTTGAGGATGAGGCTGACTTCATGCGCGCTTTGCGGCGATTCTAGCGCAAGCAAGTTTGCTTCTGCCAATTGAGGTCTGCGATGTTTATTGCCGCAGTCGCGAAATGAAGTCTTTGAGCAGATTCAGTGAGACTTGGAGGCGATAGTCCCTGGTGGAACGCACATCATCGATTGGAGAAACCTCAGCCCCGAGCGCGCGAACGGCTTTGGCAACTAGCTCGTCACTAATCGGTCGGTTCATGAGCGCGACTTCTGTTTGCCGGCAGCGCAATGGGATCGGCGCGACGCTCCCGAGTGCGATGCTAACGTGTGTGATGAGTTCGCCACTGATTCCGGCAACTGCCGCAAAGCAGACTTTGGAAATCGCCTGCGCTTTTCGCGTGCCCACTTTTCGATAATATTGCGTAAGCACCTGCGAGTGACGCGGTAAGCGAATAGTTTTGAGTAACTCATCCGGACGAATATCCAACTGCTTGTAACCTTGATGGAAGTCCGCGTACTGAACTCGCCGTTCACCGCTCTTGGAAATCAATTCCAGTTCAGCATCGTAAGCGAGCAGCGCCGGTGGTGAATCAGCCGCGGGTGAGGCATTCACGATGTTGCCGCCCAGCGTGCCGCGATTCTGTATGGCAATCCCGCCAGTTTCATGCGCCGCTTCGCAAAGCATCGGAAAATCCTTTTGCAATACGGGATGTTCCTGCACTTCGGTGTACGTCGTCAGCGCGCCCAGCGTCACGTAATCATGGCTGACGTTGATCCCGCGCAACTCATCAAGCTGCCAAATGTTGACGTAATTCTTCTGTGGGAGTTTGCCGGCTTCGAGCAGGACCATCAGGTCGGTGCCGCCGGCGAAGGGTTTCCATTTGCCACTCGGTTGCGCAAAGAGGTCGAGAGTCTCAGCGAGACTTTTCGGCGTCAAAAGTTCGTAAGATGGGACGTGACCGCGCATTCGTTCACTTATCACAAGCCCGTACAACCGACTCAAAGATTTTCATGTAGCCTGTGCAGCGACAAAGATTACCCGCGAGCCCGTTTCGAATTTCGCCGTCAGTGGGATGCGGAATTCGCTCGAGCAAATTAACTGCGGCCATGATCATTCCGGGCGTACAGATGCCGCATTGCGCGCCGCCGTGTTCGATGAATGCCTGCTGTACGGCGTGCAATTGAGTCTCACTCGGCGCAATCCCTTCGATTGTCTTGATCGAAGCGCCAGCGACTTGTGCAATCGGCACGAGACAACTGTTGACTATCTGCCCCTCGATCGTCACCGTGCACGCGCCGCATTCACCCTCGCCGCATCCTTCTTTTGTTCCAGTTAAGCCGAGCTGCTCACGCAACACGTCGAGCAGCCTTTCCATCGGATAAGCCAAAAGCGTCCGTGACTCGTTATTTATCGTGCAATTGATTTCGATTTTCTCGGCCAGAAATTTGTCCTCTCGCTGTTCGGCGCAAAAGCCCGCCATCCTGGGGAAAAGCGAAGAATATCACGTTCGGGTTGAACGGCTGACGGGCGTCGCCTCAGTGCGGCGCCGCCGTCGATGTGTCTTGGTTATTTATCGTGCGCCGGAGAAAGGCGACGAGATCGTTGTCGTAATCAAACGCCTGCACCGTCAATTTAATTGGCATTTGCAGGTTTCCCAGCTCGACAGCAGAAGGAGGCAGAACGCCATTTTGCGCATCGAGAGATTTGTAAGGCGCCCCGTTTACCGACACATCGACGCGCACAATCTTTTTCCGCGCGTCGGCGCGCCGCGTTCTCGATGTTGCTGCTAGGTTGACCTTCAGCGGCTGACCATCGACGGTTTCTACTGTGAGCGAGTACACAGGTTTCGATTTTAAGCTGCGCGCCGCTTCTTCAATTAGATCCTGATTATGATCCATGAGATCTCGCCGGGTCATGCGGTGTGACTGGTCCGGATTAATTCCCAACTCTTCCAGTGGCCGGCCTTCATTTCGACCCACGCGAATACTGCGGCGAATGGCGACGTTCAGGTCAGTGTCTCGCGGCAACGGTTTGAATGGTTGCCGCGGACTCGTGCGCGTGTTCTTTATGAAGTCTTTGTAGTTCCAAACATTGGCGCCGCCGGCTCCGGTGTTGTTGCTGGTTCCGAGGATCTTCCCAACC
>JBKPPE010000514.1:0-12468 GCA_046733375.1 Acidobacteriota bacterium
ACGTAGCGCTTCGCGTGCTGTTCACGTGGGATGGTGGTGGCACGACGAGCAATTGGACCGAAGCGGCTAACTGGGTTGGCGATGTCGCGCCCACCGCAGGTGCGTTTCTCATCTTTCCCGACAACGCGGCCCGCAAAACCAACGTAAATAACTTTCCGGCCGATACGAATTTCGGTTTCGTCACGATTACCGGTAATGGCTATGACATCGTCGGCAACTCGATTACGTTGACCAATGGCATTACTATCAATTCGCCTCCTTCCGCCACTCCAACAGCTTTCGAACCCAACATAACACTAACCCAACCACAAACTTTCACCAACATCGGCCAAAACCTACTTGTTGTGCTTGGTCAACTGAATTTGAATGGCTTTGGCGTGACGGTTGACGGGACACAGAATATCAATTTCGGCGGCCGGGTAACCGGGGCAGGCGGCATTAGCAAGAACGGTTTAGGAACATTGTTCATAGCAGGCCTTGGCAACAACTATACGGGAACAACTCAAATCAATAACGGGACGCTTAGTCTTGTGTCCCAGGATGGTAATGGTTTGGGCGCGACCGGCGCCGGCAACGACACAGTTATTAATAGTTCAGGAAGTATGCTCCTTAACTTTGGTGTGAGCACTCCCGAAGCGATTGGGCTTAACGGTGCGATTATAGCTGACCGATGCGTCCCGTGTTCGATTAACGGTGTCGTTACGTTGACGGCTGACAGCGCAATCTTAGTGAACGTCGACAGCATACTCGTAGTTAAATCGGTTACCCAAGCGGGCGGTTCGCGCACGCTGACTAAAACCGGTCCGGGAACGCTAATATTGACTGGAACAAGTAACCATAGCGCAACCAACACCACCAGCGGAAGGCTGCTGGTTAACGGCAGCTTCTCGGGTACTACTGGGATCAGCGGCGGCGGAACTCTCGGCGGCACCGGCACAGTTAACACAGCTACCGCCAACTCCGGCAGCATTTCGCCGGGCGCAAGTCCGGGAACTCTTAATACTGGTAACGTCACTTTCTCGGCCAACTCCTCGTTCGTCGTCGAAATAGGCGGACTCGCTCAAGGCGCACAGTATGATCTACTGAATGCCAACGGAAATGTGGCGTTGAATGGCGCGAACCTGAGCGCGAGCTTGATCAATGGTTTCGTTCCCGGGGCTGGCGATCAGTTCACGATCATCCAGAGTAGCGGCAATATTACCGGAACCTTCGCGCAGGGCAATAGCATCACCATTGGCGGGAAAGCATTCAGTATTATCTACAGTCCCAACAGCGTCGTGCTGAAAGCAGCGAATTCAAATCCGCCGTACGTGTTTGTCGAAGAAGGCACGGTAAATCGTGCGCTCGCGCTTGATTCAGTGACCTTCGTGCGCGGGCCGTTCAAAATTCTCGACGATCACAACTTCAGCGCGGATCATCACACGCGCGTGATCATTTTCACAACGGACCTTGGTTTGACTCAGCCCGATCCTTCGGTGCTGACAGTGCAAGCGGCAGGTTCCGATCTGACTGTGGAGAGTGTCGGACCATTGAGTGGAGTTGCTGGTCTTGATGCTTCCTACATCATCGTGAGACTTACAGACGGATTACCTGCGGGCGATTTGCCGTTGGCGATTATCCTGCATGGCGTGATGAGCAATAATGCACCCACCATCAGCATTTCACCGTGAACTTTTTCTGAAGTTCGTCAGGATTATAAAAATCGGTTCTCCGAGCGTCATTGCCTTGATCCTCTGAGTGCGCTGTGATTGACTACGCGTTCGATCCCAGAGAGCGCGAATGTCGTCAGGTCCCACGATCATGAAATTCGGCGGCACGTCCGTCGCCAACGCTGAAGCTATCTCCACGGTGGCTGAGATCGTTAAGTCTGCCGTCAAATCTCACCCAGTCGTCATAGTTTCGGCAATCGCCGGCTTTACAAATTCATTGATCGCCAGCGTCAACAAGGCGGTGGCCGGCGACGCGCGCGCCGCGAGCAGATTGCTCGAATCTGAATTCGAGCGACATCTGACAATTGCCAACGATCTTCTTAAAGGTGATCGGCGCGCGGCTTTTGTTTCCGTTGCTGCCGACGCGCGCGCGAAAATTCGGCAACTGCACAAAATCATTGCCGGGCATCCCGTGACCAGTCCGCCGCTTCAGGACGAAATCGTCGCGTACGGCGAGCACTTGTCCTCGCAATTGATGACGGCGGTTTTGTGCGAGCAAGGAGTCTCAGCTCTGCACATCGATGCGCGCCGCTGCATCAAGACTGACGACAATTACGGAAATGCGACGCCGCAACCGGAGACGGCTGAGGCCGTGCGCGCGGAAGCAAGGTTCCTAATCGACTCGAAAAAAGTTCCCGTGCTCGGCGGCTTCATCGGCAGTACCGCGCGGGGCGTGACAACGACGCTCGGGCGCGGCGGATCGGACTACACGGCCGCGCTCGTGGGCGCGGCGCTCGACGCGCGCGAGATTCAAATCTGGACGGATGTCAGCGGAGTCTTGACTGCCGATCCCCGCGTCGTTCCGGACGCCAGAACCATTCCACTGCTTTCGTATCACGAAGCCGCTGAACTGGCGTATTTCGGCGCTAAGGTCCTGCATCCGAAAACGATTCAACCCGCGATCGATAGAAGCATTGCGGTTCGAGTATGTAACTCGCGCGCACCGCGCGACCCGGGCACCCTGATCGTCGCAGAGTCCCAAAGCACGCCGCAGACAATCAAAGCGATCGCGCACAAAAACGGAATTACCACGGTGCAGGTTACCTCCGCCCGTATGCTCGGCGCTTATGGGTTTTTGCGGGCGTTGTTCGAGGTGTTTGATCGACACAAGACTGCGGTCGATGTGGTGACAACTTCCGAAGTGAGTGTGTCGCTGTCGATCGATGACGCACGGACGATGGCGGCTCTGATTCCCGATCTCGAACAACTCGGCACAGTCGAAGTCGAAGAGAACCGCACAATCATCTCTGTGGTCGGCGATGGTTTGCGCAACACACCGGGCATCGCCGCGCGAGTCTTCTCTGTCATCAACGACATCAACGTCTCGATGATTTCGGTCGGCGCTTCGAGCGTCAACCTGACGTTCCTGGTCGATGAAGAACACGCAGCCGAAGCGATCACGCGTCTGCACCGTGTGTGCTTCGGAGAAACAACCGAAGCGAGAGGCGCGAGTGCCTTGACGACTGGCGCGCTTCCGCATCGTCGCGCTACTGCGCCGATGTCAGCTGAGGACCGGAGGGCGTCGCGTGATTGACGTTCTTCGCCTGACGCGTGAATTAGTCGACATTCCGTCAATCACCGGCGAAGAGTTTCAGATCGGAACGTCGCTGGGCGAGTTGCTGCTGCGGCTCGGTTACCACATCGAGTTGCAGGACGTCGCGCCCGAGCGATCGAACATCATCGCGACTACTCCAGGTAAACCGCGCGTTGTGTTTTCTACCCACATGGACACGGTGCCGCCGTACATCGCCTCAAGTGAAGACGATGAATTCATCTACGGGCGTGGCGCCTGCGATGCCAAAGGGATCATCGCCGCGCAAGTCGCCGCCGCCGAACGCTTGCGCTCTGAAGGAATTAACGAAATAGGATTGCTGTTCACGGTTGACGAAGAAGTACGAAGCGCGGGCGCTAAAATCGCCAACGATCATCCAATTGCCGAAGTATGCGAATTTCTAATCAACGGAGAGCCGACTGACAATCGGCTCGCGATCGGCACAAAGGGATCGATGCAGGCGACCATCAGCGCACAGGGACGCGCGGCACATTCGGCTTATCCCGAGCAAGGTGAATCAGCGATCGAAAAACTGCTCGATGTGTTGAATGACATTCGCGGAATCAACTGGCCGAGTTCAGAAACTTTTGAAGACACGACCTGCAACATCGGAATCATATCCGGGGGAACGCGCGCGAACGTCATCGCCAGTGCGGCGACCGCGACAATTCAGATTCGGCTGGCGGTTGAGCGCGAATCGGTTACACAACTTCTGGAAAAAACGATTGCGGGACGGGCTTCGATCGAGTACAAGTCTGTGCACGATCCGCTCCGATTGAAAACGATCGAAGGGTTCGCACAGATGCTCGCGCGCTTCACGACCGACATTCCGTACTTGTCCAACTGGGGGACGCCACTTCTGATCGGACCGGGTTCGATCCTCGTCGCGCACACCGATCACGAACGCGTGAAAAAGAGCGAGCTTCTAAAGGCAGTCGACATATATGTGGACCTTGTGCAGCGTCTCTCGTTACAGAACCGCGAGCGGTAGCGAGCGCAAGCAGGACTCAATCCTGGCGTAGCGTTGAATCTTTATCCCGCTCCCTACTGGTCGCGGTTCTGTATCGCGGGCGCGCAGACGAACGTAAAATGAAAATCGGTCTCATCGGTGAAGGACAGATGGGCCGGCTGGTCGCAAAGCTGGCGCGGGAACGGAATCACGACGTGGTCGCCGCGTTCACTTCGAAGGATGCTGCGCGCACAACGGATCAACTGTCGGCACAACTCAGCGAATGCGACGTCGCGATTGATTTCTCAGTCGCGGCGGCTGTGCCGAGAAACATCGAACTGTGTATGTTGGCCGGAGTTCCTTTGGTGGAAGGCACGACCGGTTGGAAAATCGATCGCAATGAACTAGTGCGAACGGTTGAAGAGGCAGACGGTGCCGTGCTGCATGGCGCGAACTTTTCCGTTGGCGCGCAGGTTTTCTTTCGTATCGCAGGTCGCGCGGCGGAGCTGTTTCAGAATCTCGATTCATACGACGTGTTCATCGAAGAAGCCCATCACAAACGCAAGGCGGACGCACCCTCGGGTACGGCGATCAAGTTGGGCGATATTGTCGCGAATCATCTCGGCCGCGATGTGCCAATTTCCTCGACGCGGGCCGGCCACATTCCGGGTACGCATCGCGTCGGCTTTGATTCGCGCGCTGATCACATCACACTCGAACACGTGGCCCGTTCACGTGAGGGCTTCGCGGAAGGCGCGCTGATGGCGGCGCAGTGGATCGTCGGTCGTAAAGGTCTGTATGAGTTTTCAGAAGTCTTCGATGAGATACTAAAGTCACAACCGGCCGTCGAAGAGTCTTAGCGGCCGTTTCGAGGCGGGCTACCGTCCGCCATTTCATAATCAGAATTTCGGGCGGGCAGTAGCCCGCCTCTAAACGAAGGTGGTCTGATCATGACAATGCAACTCGATTGGATGCGCGGTTGCGCAACGGCGCTCGTGACGCCGTTCAAATCAGACGGATCGATCGATGAAGAGCGCCTGCGTGCGCTTGTCGATCGGCAAATCAGCGGGGGCGTGAAACTGCTCGTCCCTTGCGGAACTACTGGTGAGAGCGCCACGATGACTGAAGAGGAAGATGCGCGCGTCATCGGCATCACGATCGATGTTGCTCGTGGACGTGCAAAGGTAATAGCCGGAGCGGGAAGTAATTCGACGGCATCAGCCGTTGAGTATTCGAAGCGAGCACAAGGTGCCGGCGCGGACGCGGTGCTGCAAGTCGCGCCCTGGTACAACAAACCGACGCAGGAAGGGCTATACGCACACTTTCGCGCGATCGCCGAAGCGGTTCCGGACATGCCCATCATGCTGTACAACGTGCCGGGACGCACTTCGTCGAACATCGCGGCGCAAACGACGTTGCGACTAGCGCGCGATTGCGAAAACATCGTCGCCGTTAAAGAAGCTTCAGGCAATCTGTCACAGATTATGGAAATACTTCGCGAGCGGCCGGATGGGTTTTCGGTTTTGTCAGGTGATGATGCGGTAACTTTGCCGCTGATTGCACTGGGCGCGGAAGGAATCGTGAGCGTAGCTTCGAATGAAGTTCCCGACCTGATGTCACAGATGACGAACTTGGCGCTCGACGGAAAATGGGACGAAGCGCGCGCACTTCATTACCGGTTGTTGCCGTTAATGGAAGTGAACTTCATCGAGTCGAGTCCGGGACCGGTAAAAGCCGCGATGGCGATGATGGGATTGCTCGATGAAAATTTTCGGCTGCCGCTCGTGCCAATTACCGAGAAGAGTCGCGCGCGTGTGCGTGAGGTGCTGAGTGAGTTGGGAGTTTTGTCGACCGCGGGAGCGACGGCTTGAAGTCACCGTCGGTCGCGCCGCGCCGTTAGGCGCGAAATGTTTATAACACCGCGGATTTCTTCGAGTTTAGCGCGGAGCAAAATGCGATTGCATTTCGCTCCGCGCATGTAGGTTATAGGGACCTTGAGTGCTATAAATATTTCGCCGCTACGCGGCTTTTCTTGTTTGCGATTCGCGTCCTGAATGTCCTTGCACGAACAAATCGAAGAGCTTGCGTCACGCGAGGGTGGCAATTACTCGGACGCAGACTCGGCCCTCTTCGATCAATACAAGGCCGCCCTCAATCGCGGCGAGATTCGCTCAGCTGAACGTGATGCGAACGGCACGTGGCAGACGAACGCTTGGGTGAAGCGTGGCATTTTGCTCGGCTTTCGCATGGGCGTAATCATTGAAATGACGCCATCCGGTGCGCCGCTACAGTTTCTCGACAAGAACACTTATCCGATCCAGAAATTTTCGACTGACGATCGCGTGCGCATTGTTCCTGGTGGATCGAGCATTCGCGATGGCGCTTACATCGCGCCGGGCGTCGTCTGTATGCCGCCGATGTTCGTCAATGCCGGCGCTTATGTCGACGAAGGCACGATGATCGACAGCCACGCGCTGGTCGGATCATGCGCGCAGATTGGAAAACGCGTTCACATTTCCGCAGCCGCGCAAATCGGCGGCGTGCTGGAACCTGCGGGAGCTATTCCCGTAATCATCGAAGACGACGTGATTATTGGCGGCAATTGCGGTGTCTATGAAGGAACAATAGTGCACGCACGCGCGGTACTCGCGTCAGGAACGATCATCACCGGCTCGACTCCGGTTTTCGATCTTGTACGCGAAACGGTCTATCGACGCGCGTCCGATGCACCGCTCGAAATCCCCGCGGGCGCGGTAGTCGTGCCCGGCTCGCGCTCGATCAATTCAGACAAGGCGCGCGAATGGGGCTTGTCGCTCTACGCGCCGATCATTGTGAAGTATCGCGACGAAAAGACTGACGCGGCGACACAGTTAGAGGAGGCGCTGCGTTGAATCACTTCCAGCCACCACCATTCTTGCGCGGCATTGAGAAGAGCATGATCCGGAAGATTTCGGATCGCGCTAAGCCCGGCAGCATCAGTCTTGGCCTCGGCGAGCCGGATCTTCCAACTCCTGAAGTCATCAGACGCGAAGCGATCCGCGTAATTCAGGAAGAAAAAAGCGGGTATACGTTGCAAGCCGGCATCCCCGCGCTGCGCGAGAAAATTGCGGGCGATTATCCGCACATGAACCTCAACCTCGATCAAGTCGTCGTGACCGCCGGGTCGCAGGAATCGCTTTATCTGATTCTGCGGACGGTGGTTGAAGAAGGCGACGAAGTGTTGATGCCCGATCCCGGTTTCATCGCTTATCCGATGATCACAAAAATGGTCGGCGGCAAAGAGATTCGTTATCGACTGCCGGCAGCGAATGACTTTGGATTTGATGTCGACGATTTCAAAAACAAAATTAGCGCGCGAACCAAAGTAGTCATCTGTATCAGCCCGTCGAATCCCACGGGTCGTGCCCTGTCGCGAGACGATTTGCAAGCGATGTCGGATGCTGTGACGGCCAGCGGCTCGAATGCATTCATTATCAGCGATGAAATCTATCGCGAGCTCTACTACACGCCTGAGCGGCCGGCATCGATTTCGGAATTCTATCCGCGCACGATCATCGTCAGCGGATTATCCAAGTCGATGCGCATGACTGGCTGGCGAATTGGTTGGCTGGCGGGCGACAGCGACGTGATGAAGGCCGCGCTGGTGCTGCATGGATACACGGTGACTTGCGCGTCGAGCATCTCGCAGAAAGCCGCGCTGGCGGCGTGGACCGAAGAAGCGGCGGCGGCGCGTAAAGAGTACCGGGCAATTTTTCATCGCCGGCGAGATCATCTGATTGCAGCGTTGCGCGAGGAGCTAGGGCTGCGTGCCATCGCGCCCGAAGGCGCGTTCTACACGATGGTCGACGTGCGTCACTACGGCGACGAATTGCGCGTCGCGGAAGCCGGCCTGGAACACGGCGTCGTCACGATTCCCGCCGCCGCGTTTGGGGAAGAAGGCCGAGGCTTTCTGCGCATTTCATTCTGCGCCGATCAAGAACGATTGAGCGAGGGTGTGCGGCGTTTGGGTGAGGCGCTGAAGTCGCTCTAGATCAAGACTGAGTTGTTTAGAGGCGGGCTATTGCTCGCCAATTCCGCGAATGAGACAGGGCGGGCAGTAGCCCGCCTCTAAACGATCAAATGGTAAGTAAGAAATTTCGCGTAGGTATTCTCGGCGCGACCGGTGTCGTCGGTCAGCGGTTTATCCAACTGCTTGAGAACCACCCGCAGTTTGAAATCACAGCGCTCGCTGCATCGGATCGTTCGCAGGGAAAATCCTATGCGGTCGCGTGCACGTGGCGTCTGCCGGGCGAGATGCCCGAGGCGGTCAGGCAAATCGCTGTGGAAGCTCCTGCGCCGCCGCTCGATTGCGATTTTGTCTTTTCGAGCCTGCCGACTGACGTTGCTAAACAAGCGGAAGAACATTTCGCCCATGCCGGATATCCGGTCATCAGCAATTCTTCGCCGCACCGGATGGGCGCCGACGTTCCGCTTTTGATTCCTGAGGTTAATCCCGAGCACCTGGAGTTAATCGAAGCGCAACGCACGAATCGTGATTACAACCGCGGTTTCATCGTTACGAATCCGAATTGCTCAGCCATTGCCGTGGTGCTGGCGCTCGCGCCCTTACACGCGAAGTTCGGCGTGACGTCGTGTGTTGTGACGACGATGCAGGCGCTGTCCGGCGCGGGTTATCCCGGCGTCGCTTCACTCGACGCCACCGACAACGTGATCCCTTTCATCGGCGGCGAAGAAGAGAAGGTTGAAGCTGAAACGCGCAAGATTCTCGGCACGGTGAGTCAGGGCGAAATCCTGGACGCCGATATGAAGGTCAGCGCGCAATGCAATCGTGTGAATGTCACTGACGGACACATGGCTTCGATCCGAGTCGCGTTTGCGAAGAAGATTTCGATTAAGGAAATACGTGAAGCGCTTGCGTCGTTCCGAGGGGTGCCGCAAGAACTGAAGCTTCACTCTGCTCCGGCACGACCCGTCATCGTCCGCGATGAAATCGACCGGCCGCAGCCACGTCTTGATCGTGACGCGGGAAACGGGATGAGTGTTACGGTCGGACGAATCAGCGAAGACAGCGTGCTCGATTACCGATTCGTTGCCCTCGGCCACAACACGATTCGCGGCGCGGCCGGCGCGGCAATCCTTAATGCAGAGTTGCTGGTGGCGAAGGGGTTTCTAAGTCAGAACCGCCTGCGGTAGCGGGCGGTTGAACTTCGAAGGTCCATCTTGGTCGGATACGATCAACCACCCGCTACCGCAGGTGGTTCTGACAAAGCCCACTCTGTAATCACTCTCTTCAATTCATCCAATTGGTCATCAAAGAAGTGCCCTGCGCCTTCGATCACCCGCAGCTGCGCGTCGCAGTGCGCGCCGACGCGAGCAACCAACTCCCGCAATCGATCGACATTGCCATACTCGTCGTGTTCGCCGTGCACGAACAGAATCGGTTTGCGGGATTGTTCCAGGAAGCTGAAGTCGTACTTGTCGACTGGTGTGCCGATGCTGATTAGTCTCACCACGCGGTCATCCCCGAGACCGACTTCCAAACCGACGCGGGCGCCGAACGAAAAACCGCAGAGCGTGATTTCCTGGTGCGCGTAATTCTTCGTCAAATAGTCCAACCCGGCGCGAACGTCGTCGCGTTCGCCGTATCCTTCATCGTGATTGCCGGTGCTGTGGCCGACGCCGCGAAAATTTATTCGTAATGCAACCAGTCCCGCATCATTCAAAGCCGCCGCCGCGCGAAAAACTACTTTGTTGTGCATGGTGCCGCCGCCCAGCGGATGTGGATGCAGCACCAGCGCGACCCCACGGCTGTCGCCAGTGCGCGGCTCTTTCAGAATCGCTTCCAGCCGGCCATGAGAAGCCGGAATAAACAGATTGCCCGCCGGATACATATGAACGATTCCAATTTTTGATTGCCGATTTTCGATTGTCAAAGACCTCGTCGTTTCGGCGATCCTCCTGTGTTCTTAGCTCGGCAGTGCAATAACAAATTGACGCGCAAGAAAGAAAAGGATTAGCTTTCGGTTCAACACAGCGTATGGCGCCAAACCAATCATTCAGCGGACTCGATCAATTTTCGCGCGTCATCGCGGAAACGGCGTCGGACGCAATCATTACGATTGACGACAGCAGCACCATTCTTTCTGCCAATCGAGCAACCGAACAAATCTTCGGCTATTCGCGTGACGAACTAATCGGTCAGTCGCTGACGATGTTGATGCCGGACTATTTGCGGCAAGTGCATCGCGGCGGCTTGCAACGCTATCTCGCGAGCGGGCAGCGGCATATTCCCTGGAACGGCGTCGAACTTCCCGGCCTTCATAAGGACGGCCGCCACCTGTTACTGGAAATTTCCTTCGGTGAATTCACGGAAAACGGGCAGCATTTCTTCACGGGCATCGTGCGCGACAGTACGGATCGCAAACGGCTTGAGATGCGCTTGACCGTCCAATATCAGGCGGCGCGCATCCTTGCGGAGGCTGAATCTTTAGACGTTGCGGCGCCCAGACTCTTGCGCGCAATCTGCGACAGCCTCGGCTGGAATCTCGGACAAATGTGGGTCGTGGATCGCGATGCGGATCTGCTGCGTTGGATAGCAAGTTACAGCGATTCGGACGAGCCATCGGAATTCGAAACCGCGAGTCGCAGCCGTCATTTCGTTCGTGGCGCGGGATTTCCCGGCCATATCTGGGCCACGGGGACGTCCCAGTGGATCACCGACTACGCGCAAAATACTTTTCCCCGCAGCGAGTTGGCAGTGAAATCCGATCTGCAATCGGCTCTCGGTTTTCCGATCAAGCTCGGCGAAGAAGTCTCTGCCGTAATGGAATTTTTTGCCCACGAAGCACAGACACCTGACGAATCACTGCTTGCGGTGATGAGCGTGATCGGTAATCAAATCGGACAATACGTTGAGCGCAAACGGGCGCAACAGGAACTGGCGGAACTATTCGCGCGCGAGCAGAGGGCGCGGCTGGAACTCGAGACCGCGATGGACCGGATGCGGCAAGTGCAGACGGTGACTGAAGTTGCGTTGTCTCATCTTTCACTCGACAAGCTGCTTGCCGAGCTGCTCGATCGGGTGCGCGACGCGATGGACGTGGACACGGTCACGATTCTTCTCCTTGAGGAAGGTGACACGCTGGTGGCTTGGGCAACAAAAGGGTTGGATCTCGATTTGCATATCCATGTTCCCGTGGGTGCTGGCTTTGCGGGACGCATCGCCGAACAAAAGGCGCCCTTAGTAATCGACGATATTGAAACCGCCGAACTCTACACTCCATTTCTTCGGGAACATGGCGTCAAGACGCTTTTGGGCGTGCCACTTTTGATCGAAGGTCGCGTACTCGGAGTGATTCACGTCGGCAGACGTACGCCTCGGCCATTTACTGCGGACGATACGCGGCTGCTTCAGCTGGTGGCATTTCGCGTGGCGCTGGCGATCGATCATGCGCGACTGTTTGAAGAAGAACGTGCCGCGCGGCAAGAGGCGGAAGCGGCCAACCGCGCAAAAGACGAGTTTCTGACAACGCTCTCTCACGAGCTACGCACGCCGCTGACACCGGTGATTGGCTGGATACACATGGTACGCACCGGGATGCTGCCGGCGAAAGAAATCGATCACGGCCTCGCCGTCGTCGAAAAGAATGCGCACGCGCTCAAGCGACTAATCAACGATCTCCTCGATATGACCGCGATTTTGAGCGGCAAGATGCGCATGGAAGAGTTGCCCGTGCACATCACGCGGGTCATTACCGAAGCGATGGAAACGGCCCGGCCGTTCGCGGAATCGCGCGACATTCATCTCGAAATTTCGTTCCGCGATTGGCACGACGAGATCGTGATCGGCGATGCCACGCGGCTCGGCCAGGTGTTTGGAAACTTGCTGCAAAACGCGATCAAGTTTTCGACCGCAGGTGGCCGCGTCAACATAATCTGCACGACCGAAGGCGATGATGTGGTCGTGAGCATTGAGGATAAAGGCTGCGGGATCACGCCTGAGTTTCTTCCGCGCGTCTTCGAAAAATTTGTCCAGGCAGACGGCTCAAAGACGCGCGCGCACGGCGGATTGGGGCTGGGACTCTCTCTGGTAAAGAGTTTCGTTGAGGCGCATAGCGGCACCATTGACGCAAAAAGTGGTGGAGTTGGTCGCGGGAGCTGCTTCACCGTGCGCTTGCCTCGGCGACAAGCGACTATACCCCCTGCCGCAAGCACGGGCGTGGCAGTTGCCGAAACCAAATCTGCGCGGGGCCATATTC
>JBKPPE010000515.1:0-10988 GCA_046733375.1 Acidobacteriota bacterium
AAAAGTTTTTTCCCAATCTTCGCCCAGTTGCGCGGGTAACGCTTCACCCGCGGAGATGCACAGACGAAGGCTCGAGGTGTTCAGAGTACCAACTTCAGTTGGGCTTTCAAGTGGGGCCAAAGATCCGACTGAAGTCGGTACTCTAACGCCTGTACGATGATGCTCGAGCAACATGCGATAAACGACAGGAACACCGAAAAAAATCGTGGGTTGATATTCGCTGAACACACGACTGATGACTTCAGGCGTCGGCTTCTCACGACACAGAATCGTCGTGTAGCCATTCAGCAAAGGAAAAGTAAACGAGTTCCCTAGACCATATGCGAACGGCAAACGGGAAGAAGAGAACAAACGATCTCCTGCGCGCAACTCCAACACCTCGCGACAATACGTTTCGTTTGTGTAGAAAATGTCCGATTGACTGTGCACCGCGCCTTTGGGTTCGCCCGTGCTGCCGGACGTGTAAAGAATGAAGGCGTCTTCATGTGTCACACGGCGAAGCGGAAATTGCTCTCCGAGCGATCGCGACTCGGCTAAATCGAATGGTTGCGCGCTCACTCCGGACGGCAATGCAAGCGTCCAGTAATCAGCGCCGCGATCGACTACAAGCAGGTTCTTCAACTCGTCGCCTGCGGGCAATTCGGTCGATAAGTCGACTGCCGCCTGTGTTTCGATGATCGCCACGGTTGCGGCGCAATCTTTCAAAATCGTCAATTGTTCGCTCTTGCGCAGCGCCATGTTGATCGGCACGGCGATCGCACCGAGTGAAATAATGGCGACAAATGAAGCGACGAATTCAGGCGAATCGTTCAGCAGGATAGCGACTCGATCGCCCGTTTGAACTCCCAACGCGTTTAGTTTTTCGGCCGTGCTGATAGTAAGCGAACGCAGCTCTTCGTAAGTGATCTGGCGGTGCTCGAACAGAATTGCGATACGTTGTTCCCGTCCCGGCGTGAAGATTTGATCGAAAAGATTCTCGCGAACCATAGGCGGAAAGACTTTAGTATTGCTAATCGTCTGGTGCAATCTCTAGTAGTCACTGATCCAACGAGGTCAGTACCGGGAGCGGTAGCGACCGGGCTTCGCCAGTGAGGCTGAATACCCACGACCCAGTCGCTACCGCTCCTGGTACTGACCTCATGCGTGCCCGTTGAGCGTAAGTGGCTAATGTGGTTTGATTGATTCGATGCCGATTCAAAAGAAACGAGATCACCAAACCGAAAGCCGCCTGCTGCTGGAGTCGGACGATCCGATTGAATTGCCGCCGGCCGACGTCTCGGATAACGCCATTATCGTGCAGTTCGAAAAGCTCAAGCCATTCATTCCTGAACTGCTCGAAGCGTTGCGCGCGGGCACGATTGCCGAGCCAGTCGCGGTGATGAATGATGGCTCGAGCTTCGCCATTCACGGTGACACGCGAACCTTCTGGGTGAAGATCTGGCACGCCGCGGGAAGTGAACTGAAGAAAATCGAACGTGTGCAGGTGATCAGCTGTATTCCATCAACGCGCGGATTGAGCGTGATTATTGACGATGACGGCTCCGAATAGTTCAAGGCCCAAAGTCCAACGTCCAAGGTCCAACGTCCAAAGTCCAACTTCCAAGATTTCCCCGTGCGACCGCAGCTTAGCTGAATTCACTTCGTCTTTGACTTTGGACGTTGGACGTCGGACATTGAACTGAAATGACCGAAATTCCTGATCAAGTCTCGGAAATCGCTCGCGCCGTAGCCGACCAGGGAGGTCGCGCGCTGCTCGTAGGCGGTTGTGTGCGCGACGAATTAATGGGAGTTCAGCCGAAGGACTGGGACTTGGAAGTTTACGGAATCGAACCGGCGCGTCTGAGGGAACTGCTTGATCGATTCGGCTCAATCAATGTCGTCGGCGAAGCCTTCACGGTTTACAAGCTTGGCGCGCACCTCGATGTTTCAATTCCCCGCCGCGAGCGCAAGACTGGTCGCGGTCATCGCGCCTTCTTCATCGAAGGTGATCCCGCAATGAGCATCGAAGCAGCGACGCGGCGGCGCGACTTCACCATCAATGCGATTCTGAAAGATCCGTTGACTCAGGAGGTTATCGATCCTTTTCATGGCCGCGCGGATATTCACAAAAGACTGTTGCGTGCCGTCTCGCCGGATACCTTTAGTGAAGACAGTCTACGTGTGCTTCGCGCGGCGCAATTCGCCGCCCGATTTGAGTTCAACGTTGAGCCGGACACCGCTGAGCTTTGTCGATCGATCGATTTGACAGATCTGCCGCCGGAACGAACCTGGGGCGAGATGGAGAAGCTTTTGCTGCGCGCGCAAAAGCCGTCGACTGGGTTGAAATGGCTACGCGAACTTGGCGCAATCGATCAAATTTTCCCGGAACTCAAGGCGTTGATTGATGTGCCACAGGAACCTGAGTGGCATCCGGAAGGCGACGTCTGGATTCATACACTCCTGACCGTCGATCGGGCTCATGAATTGATTGATGAGTTGCCTTACGCGAAACAGGTAACGGTAATGCTGGCCGCGCTCGCCCACGATTTTGGAAAGCCGGCGACGACTGAATTTATCGACGGTCGCATTCGTTCACGCGAACACGAAGAAGGAGGGATCGCGCCTGCTGAATCGTTTCTTGATCGATTGAACCTGCATACGCTCGACGGTTATGACGTCCGCGCGCAGGTGTTTGCGATTGTGCGCGATCACCTGAAGCCTGGAGAATTCTGCAAGAAGCGTCTTGAAGTGTCTGTCGGCGCTTTTCGGCGGCTCGCTCGCAAAGTTGATTTGGATCTGTTGTATCGAGTTGCCAAGGCCGATTCACTCGGCCGCAACGCCGAACATGTGCCGCGTGAAAAGTGGTACACCGCCGAAGCGCAGGAATGGTTTATTGAGCGGGTCCGCGAACTTGAATTGCAGGGCGGTGCGCCGGCGCCGATGCTACTTGGGCGACATCTGCTCGAAATGGGGCTGCAGCCGGGCCCGCGTGTCGGCGAGATCACGAAAGCGGTTTACGAGATGCAGTTGGATGGGCGCGTCGCGAACCTCGATGAGGCAAAGACAGCCGCAGCAAAATTATTAACCGCAGAGTAAGTTACAGAACCGCGAACGGTAGTGAGCGGGACAAGGGACTACTACCGACGAATGTGGGGTCCATATTCCGCTCACTATCGTTCGCAGTTCTGTAAAGTGTCTGCGCAATTTATGGATTCGAATCCTAATCTGATGACATGATAGAGTAACCGGCCATGATTGAACTTGAACTTACCGACGACCACCGAGCTTTAGTGCAAACCGTGCGCGAGTTCGCGCAGAAAGAAGTCGCCCCCTACATCAAGGAATGGGACGAGAAACAGGAGGCCCATCCGGAAGTTTTTAAAAAGTTGGCTGAGCTGGGTCTGCTCGGCGTCTGCATTCCCGAACAATACGGCGGCGCCGGATTCGATTACATCTCACTGGGCCTCGTGTGTGAAGAACTTGAAGCCGTCGATACGTTTCTGCGAGTGGCGATGTCGGTGCACACCGGATTGAATTCACTCACGCTGTACACGTGGGGCACGGAAGAGCAAAAGCAGAAATATCTTGTCCCGCAAGCTAAAGGCGAGAAGCTGTCAACGTATGGGTTGACTGAGCCGGGCGCAGGTTCGGACGTGGTCGGTGCGCGATCGACGGCGCGACGGGACGGCGACGACTACATTTTGAATGGCGAGAAGATGTGGATCAGCCTGGCTGACTATGCCGACAATTTTCTTTTCTTCTGCTGGACCGATGAAGAGAAGCGCCGCAAACGCGATCACACAGGCATGTCCTGCTTTATCGTCGAACGATCGATGAAGGGTTTCACCTCAGGAACGATACACGGCAAGCTCGGCATCCGCGCCGGTAACACCGGATACTTTTCGCTCCAGGACGTTCGCGTTCCCAAAGAAAATCTTGTCGGTGAAGAAGGCGAAGGGTTCAAAATCGCCATGTTCGCGCTTGAGCAGGGCCGCTACACCGTTGCGGCGGGCGCCACCGGCGTGATTCGCGCGTCGCGTGATGCCTCGGTCGCTTATGCTTTGGAGCGCGAAACGTTCGGCACAAAGATCGCCAACCATCAGCTGGTCAAACAGAAGATTGCCGAGATGGAAGCTGACTACTGGATGTCCCATCTCCTCTGGGCGCGGGCGGGTTGGCTCAAGAACGAAGGGCGGCCGAGTGGCCGCGCGACTTCCTTGGCGAAGTGGCAAGCGACCATACGCAGTGAAAAGGCCGCATCGATGGCCATCGAAGTGCACGGTGCGAATGGGTATGCCAATGACTATCCCGTCGAGCGCTACCTCCGCAACTGCAAGGCGGCGGTGATTTACGAAGGTACCCGCGATATCCACACGTTGATGCAGGCCGATTGGGCCCTGGGCCTGAAAAAGGAAAAGCCCGCGCGAAAAACGCTGCCGGCCTGGAAGCCTCAGGAAGCGCGCAGCGCGGCGTCTTAGTAACGAAAGCGTTTCGCGCCGCATTCAACATTTGAACTGAGCCTCGCGCAGGTTTATAGTCAACAAACCGTTATATCCGAGGTGCACGGACCCGATATGCCGCGGATTATCAGTTCAATCCTGACTGTTGCTGCATTGGCTGTTTGTCTGTTCTGCGCCGCTCCCCTGTTCGCCCAACAGCCGTCTTCAATTCAACTGTTCATGCCAAATGGCGGTGGCGCGCCGAACCGCAATATCCAAATGACTTTGATGACCGACACCGGGTTCGTCGACATCGTAGTGACAGACTCTAAGGGCAAGTACCTCTTGCGGACGCCGCGTGGACAATCAATTTTTTACACCGTCACAGTTGAGGGTGACCGTCAGACCTTTGGAACCACGACCGCACGCATTAGATTTGACGCGAACAATCCAAGTGAAATCACAATCTTCCTGAATCCTTACGTTCCGCCAAAGTCGGGCAAAACCGGCGTCGTTGATGTCTCCGAGTTTGAGGCGAACATTCCTTCTTCCGCGCGCGCTGCCTACAAGCGCGGCATGACGTTTATCTCGGAGGGAAATCTCGAGCAGGCAATCAACAGTCTGGAAGAAGCCGTTGCCGATTATCCACAGTACGTGCGTGCTTTGAATGACCTCGGCGTAACGTTGATGAAGGTGGATCGATTGGACCAAGCGGCTGAGCGGCTGCGCAGCGCGGTGGACATTGGGAAGCGACTTTTCCACCCGCGCATGAATCTCGGCATCGTTTTGAATCGCCAAGGCAAGTTTCAGGAGGCGATTGACGTACTCGACCCGCTGTATCACGAGTATCACACTGTCGTTGAAGTCAATCTCGCATATGCTGAGGCGTTGGACGGCGCGAAGAAATTTGCTGACGCCGAAAGTGTCTACCGTGCGGTGATGGCCGCGCACAAGATTGACGAGAAAATTTACAATCTTGTCGAGTTCAAGCTTGGTGTGTTGTTGAATCGCGCTGGTCGATTCCGCGAAGCTGCGGCCGAATTGGAGAATGTGGTGACGCGCGACGCCACCATCGTAAATGCTCACTTGCAACTTGGTGGTGCGTTAATGCAATTGCAGCGGCTGGATCGGGCCGAGTCAGAGTTGCTTCTCGCTTACGAGCTTGGCGGATCTTATGCTGGCGCTGCGCAGTTGTTGCTCGGTCATGTCTATTACCAGCAGCGACGTTTCAAAGATGCTGAGCGCGCCTTCGAGCAATACCTGACCGACGTTCCCTCGGCCCCAAATGCGACGCAAGTGCGCACCTTAATCGCCACCCTACGATCTGCAAAGAGCTGACCTCGGAAGCGTTCTCCCGGTAAATCGTTTACTTAAATCCAACCGAAGCGAGGTTCCGCCAGTTTTCGTATTCCGTTAGGGGCTCTCTTTCATTCCTCTGCGAAACCTCAGCGTTCCTCTGCGGTTAAGTTTTCCGTCTTAGGAGCAGAAACCGCAGAGGTGCGCAGAGAAGGTGTCGCAACAAGTTACGAATGGCACATTCAGGTTTCAAAATAGGGACACCCGAATTCGCGATTCGACTGCACCATGTCACGGCCGTCACATTCGACCAGAGAATGCGCTTGGAAAATTGTTTGCCTCCTCTGATACTATGTCTCGCTTTCTAAACTCTTCATCCGTTTGGCTTTTCATCGGAATCGCCTGCCAGGAGCGAAATAATGGCCGAATTGAGAACTGATCGCGAACTCTCTCTCGAGTTCTTACGTGTGACTGAAGCCGCGGCAATCGCGGCGGCCCGCACGATGGGGCAGGGCGATCGGAAATACTCCGATCAAGTCGCTGTCGAAGCGATGCGCGAAGTAATGGACACTGTGCCCATGCGCGGTCGCGTGGTCATCGGTGAAGGCGAACGCGACGAGGCGCCGATGCTTTTTATCGGCGAAGAAGTTGGCGGCGGTTTCGGAGTCGGGGAAGAGATGGCCGCGTCATGTCCCGAAGTTGACATTGCGGTGGACCCTTTGGAAGGCACGAATCTGTGCGCGCTGGGGGCGAACAACGCGATTGCGGTGCTAGCTGCGGCTGAACGTGGCGGCTTGCTGCATGCGCCGGACATCTACATGGACAAGATCGTCGTGGGCCCGTCGTCACGCGGCGTCGTCGACATCGATGCGCCGGTCAAGGACAACCTGCGGAACATCGCGCGTCGTCTGGGCCGTGACATTGAAGACCTGACGGTGATCGTTCTCGACCGGCCGCGTCATAAAAAGGTCATTTCCGACGTGCGCGCGGCCGGCGCGCGCATTCGGCTGATTTCCGACGGCGATTTGTCGGCTGGAATTTCGGCGGCGGTGGCGGGCACCAACATCCATGCCTGTATCGGCATCGGTGGTGCCCCCGAAGGCGTGCTCACCGCGGCGGCAATTAAATGCCTCAACGGCGAAATTCAAACGCGGCTGGTTTGGGATCCTGAACGCCTCGGGGTTGATAAAGACAAAGTGCCACCCGAAAAAGAAGTGCTCGAGCGTTTGAAGTCGATGGGCATCAATGATTCGAACAAGGTTTATGATACGGAAGATCTCGCGCCCGGCAAGAAGATCATTTTCGCGGCCACGGGCGTCACCGATGGGGCGCTCATGCGCGGCGTCCGTTTCTTTGGTTCGGGCAAACGCACACACTCGCTGGTCATGACGAGCGAATCCAAACACATTCGCTTCGTCGACAGCATCCACATCGAAGGCGGACCGGATACGGTGATCAGATTCTAGTAGTGAAGCTCGTCCTTTCGATTGCCCTGCTCCTCACCGCGCCGTTGGCCGCGTTATCGCAGCAACGCGCACGACCCGCCCCTTTCCGAGTTGAAGAGAAAACAATCACGCAAATTCACGCCGCGTTGCGCCTGCGACAAGTAACGTGCCGTGGACTGGTCGAAGCGTACCTCGCACGCATCAACGCCTACGATCACAAAGGTCCGTCAATCAACGCGGTGGTGTTGCTCAACCCCGACGCTTTGAAAACGGCGGATGAACTCGATGCGCGGCTGAAGACGGGAGCCCCGATGCGTCCGTTGGAGTGCATTCCCGTCATCGTTAAAGACAACTACGAGACTAAAGGCCTGCGCACGACTGCCGGCTCGCAGTCTTTGGCGAACTTCATTCCCACGCGTGACGCGTTCGTTGTGCGAAAGACCAAAGATGCGGGAGCGATCGTTCTGTTCAAATCGAACATGGCCGAATTCGCGTTCACGCCGCTTGAAACCGTGGGCTCGATTCAGCCGGGCTACACGTTCAATCCGTATGCGCTCAATCACACCACCGCGGGATCGAGCGGCGGCACGGCGGCGGCCGTCGCGGCAAACTTTGGCGCTGTTGGCTTGGGCACCGACACCGGTAACTCGATCCGCGGCCCATCGTCGCATCAGAGCCTGGTCGGCATTCGTTCGACAATGGGTTTAGTCAGCCGCAACGGCGTGGTACCGCTCAACTTTCTGGCAGATATTGCCGGGCCGATGACGCGCACGGTTGAAGACGCTGCAGTCGTGCTGCGGGTAATCGCCGGATCCGATCCGGCCGATGCCGTCACACTTACGAGCGATGGTCATATTCCACCGAGTTATCTTCCGTTTTTGAAGAAGGACGCGCTTAAGGGTGTGCGGCTCGGTGTCTTGCATGCCGCATACGATCGACCTGCCGCCGACGCCGAAGTGTTGGCTGTCTTCAAGAACGCGTTGGAAGAATTGAAAGCAGCGGGGGCCGAGATTGTCGATCCCGCCAATGTCGACGGATTGCCACAGCGTCCACAGAATCCGTTGCCGTGTCGCGGTTTTAAGTACGACCTGGAGCACTACTTCGCGGAAGCAGGAGCCCCGGTCAAGACGCTCGACGAGATCATCAAAGGCGGAATGTTTCATCCAACGATTCGTCAGCGGCTCGAACGTGCCCAGACGAATGACTCCGCGGGCGACGACAGTCCGGGATGCCAGGCGAATCGGGAATATCGCAAGAAGTTTGGCGACGCGGTGCTCGCTACGATGACGACGCTGAAGCTCGATGCGTTTGTGTATCCCACTTGGAGTAATCCGCCGGCGATCATCGGCGACGTGCGCACAAATCTGGCGGGCGATAACAGCCAGGTCTATGCACCGACGACGGGATTTCCGGCGATCACCGTGCCGATGGGCTTCACTCGCGGCGGCACGCTGCCCGCGGGGTTGACGATCTTTGGTCGTCCGTGGGACGAAGGCCATCTGTTCGCATTCGCCTATGCCTACGAACAAGCGACGCACCATCGCAAGCCACCACGAACGACGCCACCACTGAAATGAATGTCCACCTAAGCAGGCCCGTAGTCGTTCCGACAATCGTTTGGAGGGCTGTGACGACTATGGCACTGGCGTTAATGGCGCTCATCGTTGGCGCCCCGCTACTCCAATCCGCGGGGCATCCTGAATTCGCCGTGCGCATTTACAAAGGCTTCAGCTATCTCTGTCACCAAATTCCCGAACGTTCATTTCATCTCGCCGGTCATCAATTTGCAGTCTGCTCACGCTGCACGGGGCTGTATGCGGGATTCGCGCTCGCCACGTTAAGCTACCCGCTATTTCGTTCGCTCCGCAGGACAGACGCGCCGCGCATCCTCTGGTTGTTTGCTTCCGCGCTTCCGCTCGCGATTGATTTCAGTCTCACCTATTTTGGTATTTGGCAGAACAACCACTTTACGCGTTTCACCACGGGCGCTTTGTTTGGCGCTGTGGCGGCTATATTTATTTTGCCGGGAGCGATTGAGCTTGCATCGCAGAGCACCCGATTCTTTCGTCGAGCCTAATTAATACGCGGATACTGGGCCTCGCGGGCATCTGACTCGTGCTATCCTACTAAAACTTTTCCTGGACAATTCCCCCCGTTTATTTCTGATGATGTGGCCTTTTTCAGTGATGACCCGGATTTTTCGTCGCGCGTCCGATGATGGCGGCGAGCTGCCGATTCGCGAAGAATTGTTCAGCGCTGAGCGGCTTGAGCACTACGCCGCGGAAATCGCGGCTGAACATAAGATTGCCGAGAAGCCGCATCGCGCTGCGCGTCTTTTGCCTCGTCTCGAAGAGAACGGCCGGAAGCTCATCGAAGCGTACGACGCGCTGGCTGAGTCAATTCGCAAAGAGCATGTCATCTCGCCGGCAGCCGAATGGCTGGTTGACAACTTTCACATCGTTGAAGAGCAAGTGCGCGAAATTCGCGAAGACTTGCCGAGGAGCTACTACTATGAGCTGCCGAAACTGGCCGATGGTCCATTCAAAGGTCACCCGCGCATCTACGCCTTGTCAGAATCGCTAATCGCGCACACGGACAGTTTCCTCGATTCCGATACGCTGCGTCGGTTCATCAACTCATATCAGAAGGTCTCGCCGTTATCGATTGGGGAGTTATGGGCGGTGCCGATCTCTCTGCGCATCGCGCTCGTCGAAAATTTGCGCAGGCTCGCGACGCGCATTGTTTCGTCGCGCGGCGAACGCGAAGAAGCAGACAAACTCGCCGACAGGCTGCTCGATCTGGCGAAGCTCAGTCCACAGGAAATTGTTCCGCACATTTCCGGCCGACTGGGAAGGCGCAAGGTTCTGGGTCGCGCGTTCATCGTGCAGCTCATGCAGCGTTTGCGAGAACAGGATCCCGCAGTGCTGCCGGCAGTTGAATGGATCGAGAAGCAACTGCACAAACTTGAGCTTTCAATCCACGAAGTCGTCAACGAGGAACATACGCGTCAAGCCGCGGCGCAGGTGACGGTCGGCAACATCATCACCAGCATGCGGCTATTGTCGACGCTCGACTGGCGCGACTTTTTTGAGACAGTCAGCCTGGTTGATCCGGAGTTGGCGAAAGATCCGGCAGGCGTTTTCTCGCAGATGGATTTTGCTACGCGCGATCGCTATCGAAAAGTGGTCGAGCGGATTAGCAAACGGGGATCGCAGAGCGAACTCGAGGTGGCGCGTTCAGCGTTAGAGTTATCGCAGGCAGCGCGTGAAGCAAATGCGCCGGCTGCGGCAGCACACATCGGTTACTACCTGATCGGTAAGGGTCTCACTCAACTCGAGTCAAGGACGGGCTATCATCCGCGCCCACATGAGCGAATTGACCGGGCGATTGAGCGGCACGCCACCGCTTTTTATCTGGGCAGCCTGGCGATACTTACGCTGTCGATCGTGGCTGCGATATTCGGCACCGTTTACGGCGTCGCCGCGAGTTGGCTTCAAGGTGCGGTTGCGGCGCTGCTCGCCTTAATTCCTGCCAGCGACTTTGCAATCAGCGTGGTCAACTGGAGCATCACGCACTCGTTCCCTCCGCGACTGCTACCAAAGCTCAATCTCACCCAAGGCATTCCGGTGGAAGCCACCACGATGGTAGTCGTGCCAGTCATCTTTTCTGACGAGGCGACCGTGCACGAGATGATTGAGAAACTTGAGATTGCTTATCTCGCGAACCAGGACGAGCAAATTTATTGGGGGCTGCTGGGTGATTTCGCGGACGCCGCGCAAGAACACGAGGCGGGCGATGAACAAATCGTCGAAACCGCACTGCACAGGAT
>JBKPPE010000516.1:0-3355 GCA_046733375.1 Acidobacteriota bacterium
GGTGGGGACGCAACCGCACTCCGCATCGCGCGACAGAAACGCTTTCCCCCAGGAAAACCGGGGTCAGCAACGGTGACGATTCCGATTAATTAGTTGGAAGAAAAATACCGGAGAGAGCTAAAGCGCGGGCTTTGTCCGCGCTTTTCTTTTAGACAAGCGCCAGCAGCTCTTCTTCGCTGAGAACGGATGATGCCTGTTTGGCGCGTTCGTAGATTCGATTGACGCGCTCGTCGCTCGCTTCAAGCCCGCGACTCTCAAGCCAATAGATCACGTTCGATTTTCCGCTCATTGGACCGACTTCGATCACTTGCTTCAAACCAAATTGGCCCGCGGGAACGCCTGAATAAATCAGGTCTGCGAGTTCGGTGTCGCCTTTGCGGTAACTCTTGATCACCGCCGCCGCGTGCACACCTGTGGCGGTGCGAAACGCGTCCTTGCCGAATACCGGGTAGTTCAACGGCACTGTCCAGTGGCAAGCCTCCGCTGCTTTGTCGCAGTAAGCGCGGAGCTTTATCAGGTCGTTATCGATCCAGCCCATCAGTTTCAGATTCACGAGCAACTGATCCATGGGCGTATTGCCGACGCGCTCGCCCATGCCGAGCGCCGAGCCGTGTACTTGATCGGCGCCCCCCTGAATTGCCGCGATCGAATTGATTACTCCAAGGCCGCGATCCTGATGGCCATGCCAATCAAGTCGAACTTTCTCGGCTTGTTCATCGATGATGCCGCGTACGAACCGGACAACTTCGCGTGCGCCGTCTGGGGTCGCATGACCGACTGTGTCACAGACACAGACTGCGCGCGCGCCACAACGAATCGCAGTTGTGTAGAGTGCGCGAATAGTTTCGGGATCGGCTCGCGTCGTATCTTCTGTGACGAACATGACGGGCAGGCCTTCGCTGACGGCGAGCGTTACCGCTTCTTCCGTTAACCTCAAAAGCTTGTCGAGCGTCCACTCTTCCGCATAGAAACGGATCGGCGATGAGCCGATGAAAGTACAGGCCTCGATCGCGATTCCGGCGCGTTGCGAAATCTCGGCGATGGGAATGATGTCGTTGCGATGCGTCCGCGCCGCGCAGTTTGGGCGAATCTTTAATTTCTTTTCCGCGATCTCGCGCGCCATAATCTCGACGCCGGCGGCGTGCGTGCCGCCCGCACCAGGCAAACCGATGTCTGCGGTGTCAATTCCGAGCGCATCCATCAGGTGTAACATCTCAATTTTCTTTTCGACCGGTGGTTCGCAAACGGATGGTGATTGCAAACCATCGCGCAGCGTCTCGTCGTCAAAGCCGATATGACGATTAGGCTTTTGTAATTCGGGATCGACTTTGTTCCAGTCGTAAATTAGTTCGGAAACCGACATGCGGGCGCCTCAGGTGTAAAGCAAACTGTCAGTTTGCGTGGTTTATTATGTTCAAATCGCAAACTCACAGTTTGCGTTACTTTGGACTTTCGATTACAACAACGCGCGACTTTGATGTCAACTCACCGACCAGTCACGGGAATGTCGCGCATCGAACGAATCGCGCTCGGTTCAGATCGAGCCGCAAAAATTATGGCGTTGCGTGCGTGCATCGCGCGTGTTGCTGAGATTGATTCGCGTTGGCGAGACGCGTCCGTGGTTGCGCGACCCGTCAAAACCGACGCGCCGGCCATGCCTTTAACCGATTGGGAGCTAATGAGCGGTGCGCGCTTGCGCGCTGGTGCCGTCCGCGATTTACTGATCGAACAAAAGTTGGAAGCCGATTTGTACGTCGGATTGGAAGGCGGATTCCACTCGATTTCGGTCGAGGGCGAGTGGCACACATTTCTGCGTGGCTGGGCTTATGCAACTGACGGCGAGCGGGGCTGCTTCGGAATGTCGCCTTCGATTGAAGTTCCTGAAGGCATCGTGAAGAGTGTGACTCAGGGCAAGCGCGAACTCGGTTTGGTGATTGATGAAGTTGCCGGCGCGCGTGACGTTCGCAGCCGCCAGGGCGCGTGGGGCGTTTTGTCGCGCGATTTGCTCACGCGCTCGATGAGTTTTGAAGCGGCGCTGATAGCGGCTTTCGCGCCATTCTACAATCCAAAGTTGTATGCGCCGGTTTAGAGGCGGCTAGTGGCGACGGTCGCGGCCTGGCCCGACTCTAAACTCCTGATGTGAAGTGCTAGAATTCCCGCAGATGCGCGTCACGATTGGTCAAATAAACACCATCAACGGCGATTGCGACGGCAACGTCGCGCGAATTCTCAGCGCGATTGAGCGCGCAAAAAAGGACCAGTCCGACCTCATCGTGTTTCCCGAAGTAGCGATTCAGGGGTACACCTCATTCGATTGGTTTTTGGATCCCGACGTCGTGCGATCCGCTCTCGATCCGCTCAATGAGATCATCGAAGCGACTGCCGGTATCACCGCGATTGTTGGCACGGTGAGGCCGAGCGATCAACCGACCGGTCGAAAACTTTTCAACGCGGCCGCGGTCATTCGCGACCGAAAACTACTTGGCTTTGCCGACAAAACGCTGCTGCCGGAATACGACGTCTTCGACGATCCACGTTACTTCGAACCGTCGCGCGAACGGCGCTTGTTCGATCTCGAACCGACGAGATGCGAGCAGGATGCTCGCAACCCGCAGGCCCCGCCACCTAAGCGCGGCGGCCGCGCCGGGGACCGCGGTTCGATGCCTGCGCTCCGGCTTGGCATTGCCGTGTGCGAGGATTTTTGGAACGACAAGACTTTCTGGCGGCAGAGGCTGTATCCCAACGACCCGGCGCAGGAATTGATCGAGATGGGCGCGCAACTACTTGTCTCGATCAATGCGTCGCCATTCAACAAAGGAAAAATGCGCCTGCGCTGCGACATGGTGTCGCACCGTGCGAAATCTGCGGGTGTTCCCATTGTGTTTGTGAATCTGGTCGGGGCAAATGATGGAATCATTTTCGACGGCGCCAGCATTATTTCCGACGCCACCGGTCGCATTATCTTGCAGGCGCCACCGTTCGAAGAATTCGTCGAGACGGTTGAGCTCGAATGTGGTGTGCCGGATACGCACTGCTTACCCGGCGACGATATCGACACGATTCACCAGGCGTTGGTCTTGGGCATTCGCGACTACGCACGCAAAAACCGTTTTGAGCGCGTCGTGTTTGGATTATCGGGCGGCATTGATTCGGCAGTCGTCGCGGCGCTGGCGTGTGAAGCACTCGGTCCGGAAAATGTGCTCGCAGTGATGATGCCATCGCCATATAGCTCGCGATCGAGCATCGACGATTCAGTTGCATTAAGCCGCAGTCTGGGAATGCAGGTCATTGAGCGGCCAATCGTTGAACCTTTTCACGCGCTGCGCAACGACTGTCTCTTATACACATCTGACGC
>JBKPPE010000517.1:0-4972 GCA_046733375.1 Acidobacteriota bacterium
TCCACGGTGATTGCCACGGCGATAATCGGCGCTTGCGGTGGCTCACGCTCAATTTCGAACATTAGCAAACGCAAAAGCGTCTTGGGGTTCCGCATCGGCACGGGTAGAGTGAGTGTGCGTTCATACAGGTTAGCGGCGTTCAGAGTACCAACTTCACTTGGGCTTTTTTTCGAGTCAGAACTGCCCGACTGAACTCGATACTCTAAACGCGTGTCAGTAAGCAATTGCAGCTTCAGTTCATTCGTCGCCAGCGCGTACTCATTCAGGTTCGCACAAAGCTGATTGAGCAAACGGGACAGCACGAACGAGAGCGGTTCGACTTCAGTGATTGCGTGTTCCAGCTCGAGTGATTGGGCGAAACCCATGGGTGGGCGAATTAAATTCAGGCGACGATCCGATTTTGCCTGAACCAGTTTCTGCAGCCGCACCCCCTCCTGACCCAGACGCTCGGCGACACCGGTCAGTGGTAAGCGCGCAAGGTCGCCGAAAGTGCGAATGCCCCAAAGCGCAAATGTTTCCTGAATTTCAACCGCGCGTTTTTCGTCGATCGCAACCAACGAATAATCAAGGTTCTTAATTGAGAAATCGCGAGTTATGAGCAGCTCGTCACCTGGTGTAATTATGGTGACGCCTTTAATTAATCGCGCTGCATGAATGGCGATGTCTACGTTTGCGGCAATTGCGACGTTTACCTTTAGATTGAGGGTCTTACTCTGACGAATGATTTCCGTCGCGATGTTGCGCGCGCACTCGACTTCCTGAGGCGCATCTGCGGCGAGCGACCCAAACAACAAATCTTGCCCGGAAACATTCAGGACGACTGTGTCGGCCGACGTCTGCTCAACTAGTGGCGAAAAAGTGAATGACAAATCAACCAGGGACGAGGTTGTCTCAGCATCTTCAGTTCCCGGTTTTTGTTGGGATTTCGGGACACTTCGGCTATAAATGCAGGCAAGCATGTGTCTTGACCCCCCGGATAGATGGAATTTATCTCGCGGAGCTAATCGCGAATATTACCGAATATCTCCGAATACGACAAGTTCATCCGACTCGCAGGTGAGGACTGAATGTCACTCTTCCGGGTCGAATATCGACAGGTCGTTCGCGATTCACAACGATCTGAATCGCCTGGAGAAAATGTGCGTGTGGTTGAGCAGGAGGCTCTGTTGCCACGGCCGTTGGCACCAAAGAAAGCCATCCGGCTGGCGGCTCCTCGGGCGCTGTGAAGCGGCCGTTACTTTTTTCAGAAACTAACGACAAAGTGCTGGGCCAAACTGAACTTTCATTTTTAAGCTCTAAAACAAGCGCGGCGCATGAGCGAACGGAAGCGACCGGCGTAAGCACGATTAAAGCGGTGGGTGTATCTTCGATCGCACGGCGAAAACGAAACCACCATGATGAAATTACTCGGCGCACGACTTTCGCCGGGACATTGCAGAGATTGAGGGCAATAAAACCAAACCCGCCGGCATGCAAAACGAGATCGACCGCTTTGAAAGCGCGCTCAAGACTATGGCCACAACGCACCCATAACGTGCGTTTGAAATCGACACCGGCCTGCGCCGCGGACGCTAGATCGAACGTGTCGTCGCAATCAACAATCGCGCAGATCTCTTCGTGCGCAGTCGCGTTCGCTAACGCTGAAAGCATCAGGCTGGTCCGGCCTGAGGAAGCTGGTCCGTGGAGTTCAGTGATGGCGCCCCGTGGTAAGCCGCATAACAGCTCATCTATTTCCCGAACACCGGTCTGGAAAACCTCGCGGGGACGCCGTTCATGCCGTTCAAAAACGTCGCCAAATCGGCCGGCAAGCGCCAGCTCAACTTCTTTTTTTGTAACGAGCGCGTTCATGTTGCACTAAACAACTCCGCAGAACGAAATCACTTTTGTGAGTAAAGACAAACCTGAAACTTCGGCGGCAGATTTTTTCCCCGAACGCAAAAGCTTGAAAGCTTTTCGTGAAGCCGCAGCCGACTGCCAAGGCTGCGATCTTTGGGAACGCGGCACGCAAACCGTGTTCGGCGAAGGCGCGCGGGGCGCTGAAGTCGTCTTCGTCGGCGAACAACCCGGCAACGAAGAAGACCTTTCCGGCCATCCTTTCGTGGGTCCGGCAGGGCGTTTATTGGATGAAGCGCTGGCCGAAGCCGGTATTGATCGAAGCGAAACTTATGTAACGAACGTCGTCAAACATTTCAAATGGGAGCCGCGTGGCAAACGCCGCATTCACAAGAAACCGAATGCGCGAGAAATTACTGCTTGCCGGCCATGGCTGGAAGCTGAAATTGCTCTGGTAAAACCGAAAGTCATCGTTTGCCTGGGCGCGACGGCGGCGCAAGCATTGCTTGGTGCGCAGTTCAAAGTCACCAAGCAGCGCGGCCAAGTTATCGAGTCAACCTTAGCGCCTTACATCATGGCCACGGTTCACCCTTCTTCAATCCTCCGCGCGCCTGACGACGAAACTCGCCATTTGGAAAAACGTCAGTTCGTTGACGACTTAAAACGGGTAGCCGCCGTTCTCTCAAAGATCAAATAAATTCCTGTTACGCGTATTTGCGTATCACTCCCACAACTACACCTTGAACTTGTAAACGATCGGGAGGCCTCACGATGATCGGCTTGTATCGCGGATTCGCTGCTTCTAGTCGCACATGATTGCGTCCCTGATAAAATCGCTTGACTGTCGCGTCATTCCCATCGATTAGCGCCACCACTGTCTGTCCATTCTCCGCTGTTTGCTGTGAGTGCAAAATAATCAGATCGTCTTCACGAATCTGTTCATCGATCATTGAGTCGCCGCGTACACGTAAAGCAAACATACGGCCTTTGCGCATCATATCGCGCGGAATACAAACCGTTTCGTAATTCAAAACGGCTTCAATCGGCGTACCCGCAGCCACCACACCCAGCAAAGGAATTTCAAAACTTTCCTCAGGTGTTTGGTTTAGTAGCTGAATGCCGCGACTCACATTGGGAATGCGTCGAATCAAGCCTTCACGTTCCAGAATTGACAAGACATTGTGAACGCTGGCTAGCGAGGTCATGCCAAACTCCCGACCAATCTCTGCCATAGTTGGCGGCTCCTGATTAGCCGCGAAGTAATTCGTGATGTAATCGAAAACTCGTCGCTGACGTGCGGTGATCGCCATTCAGCATTGCCTCCTTCGAATGAACGCGAACATTGTCGAATATCGGCGAATATTTGTCCAGCGAATACTCGCGCCAATGGAATTATTTCTCGCCCAGCCCCACCGAGAATATTCGTTGACACGCCAAAGGTTGAACCAGTATATTGCAGTTGCAACGGTGTTTGGCATACCGTCGCCAGCGCACTTCCGCCCTAGCCTGTTGTCCCGGTTTATCGGGCTAAACCCACCAAATTCAAGACCTTTACGGTTAAGCAGCACTGAACTAGACGCACCTAATGTCAGCGAAACTCGGCGAAATTCTCGTCCGCGAGAATCTGATCAGCCCGCAGCACCTTCGCCAAGCTCTCGATTACCAGCGCGAGCATGGCGGACGACTGGGCTTTAACCTGGTCAAGCTCGGCCTGGTTTCGGACGATACGATTACCGCGATTCTGTCGCGGCAATACGGAATTCCGTCCGTCAATCTGGAACTCTTTGATATCGAGGACTCAGTTCTCCGCCTGATTCCGCAAGAAGTTGCGCAAAAATATTCGGTGCTACCACTGTCCCGAGTTGGCGCCACACTCACTCTGGCGATGGTCGATCCGACCAATGTCTTTGCCATGGACGACATCAAGTTCATGACAGGACTGAACGTCGAGCCCGTCGTCGTAGCCGAAGCGAGCGTTCAACAAGCAATCTCGAAGTATTACAGCACCAGCCGCGAAATCGAGCTGGCCTCTGTCGCTCCGGAAGTCGTTTCCAACGGTAACGGCTTCTCTGACGCGGACATGGTTTCTCTCGACAACCTCGATCTCGATCACAGCGTTAACGCCGAAGACGTCGAGGTGTTTGAGGAGAACGACGAAATCGATCTCTCCAGCCTGACGCGCATGAGCGAAGACGCGCCCGTCGTGCGTCTGGTAAACGTTCTGCTGGTTGATTCATTGCGGCGCGGCGCATCCGATATTCACGTCGAGCCTTACGAAAAAGAATTGCGCATTCGCTTCCGCATTGACGGCGTTCTCTACGATGTAATGCATCCGCCTTTGAAGATGCGTGACGCCCTAATCTCCCGCATCAAGATCATGTCGAAGCTCGACATATCGGAAAAGCGTTTGCCGCAGGACGGCCGT
The DNA here is from genome assembly GCA_046733375.1 of Acidobacteriota bacterium. Taxonomy (GTDB): domain Bacteria; phylum Acidobacteriota; class Blastocatellia; order Pyrinomonadales; family Pyrinomonadaceae; genus UBA11740. Next base: position 4,259 of record JBKPPE010000517.1, read on the forward strand.
ATCAAGATTCGGGTGAAAGTCGATTCGCGTTCGCGTGAACTCGACTTTCGCGTTTCTACTCTCCCCACCCTTTTCGGCGAGAAGGTTGTGCTTCGGCTGCTCGATAAAGAGAAGCTGATGCTCGATATGACGAACCTCGGTTTCGAGCCTGACTCTCTCGTCAAGTTCCAGCGCAACATTGCCAAGCCTTACGGCATGGTGCTCGTAACGGGTCCGACGGGCAGTGGTAAGACGAACACGCTCTATTCAGCGTTGCAATCGCTGAACACCGTCGACACGAACATCATGACGGCCGAAGATCCGGTCGAATTCAATCTTCCCGGCATCAATCAGGTGCAGATGAAGGAGCAGATTGGGTTGAACTTCGCGGCTGCTCTTCGGTCGTTCCTGCGCCAGGATCCGAACATCATTCTGGTCGGCGAAATCCGCGACTTCGAAACCGCGGAGATTGCCATCAAGGCCGCTCTCACTGGCCACTTAGTTCTCTCGACCCTCCACACAAACGATGCTCCCTCGACAATCTCACGTCTCATGAACATGGGTATCGAGCCCTTCCTCGTAGCGACGAGCGTGAACCTGATTCAGGCTCAGCGCCTAATCCGTCGCATCTGCAAGGACTGCAAGAAAGAACATCCGACGCCCCATGAGGCCCTGATGGAAATCGGTTTTTCGGCCGAGGAAGCCAAGACGCTCAAGACTTACAAAGGCCGCGGA
>JBKPPE010000518.1:0-5877 GCA_046733375.1 Acidobacteriota bacterium
TTTCTCACCGGTGAGTTTCCAATACTCGGTCGCCCTGGCGAAAACGGTGAGTCCGATGACCGCGGAACTGAGCGCCGGCACGTCAAACCCAACTAATCCTGGTACAACGGTTTTCGATAACTATGGCCTGGTGACCAGCACTTTCCAGTTCAATTCTGATCGCTATACCGTGACGGAGGGAGCCGGCAGCCTGCAGATTACCGTCACGCGCGCGGGCAGTATTGCGGATGCGGCGACAGTCCATTTTGAGACTGGTGACGGCACAGCCACGCAAGTCAAAAACTACCTCAGTGCGATTGGCACACTGTCGTTTGCACCGCAAGAGACGACAAAGACGTTCACGGTGCCAATTGTGGACAATGCTCTGCCGGAAGGGAATCTGACGCTGAATCTGTTTCTCGGAAATCCCGTCGGCTCAGGACTGAATGCTCCTGGTCGCGCGGTGATCACGATCATCGACAACGACACGACTGACCCAGGTCCCACCACACCGCTGCTTCAAATTTTATTAGAGCAATCTGGTCCGTCACCAAATCAAGCGGCGGCACTCGACGCGATGTCGCTGACAAGAGATCCATTTACCGTTGTAAACCCACTGAATCCGGGAACTGATAAAAATACCCGAGTCATTCTGTTTGTGTTGAATTTACAACTGGCGCAAGGCGAGGCGGCTTCCGCGGTTGTCGTTAATCTCGTAGACGCAAATAATCATAGCTACGAAGTGGCGGCGGAGCGGGTTCAGTCAGTCACTGACTTTCCGTTCACTCAGGTAATCTTCAGGTTGCCGGACAATCTACCGGTTGGCGCATACACCGTCTCAGTTAAAGTCCATGGACAGACAAGTAATGTTGGTACGATTCGCATCAAGATTTAATGTACTCGAGTCTAACTAGCTATTTGCGCCAGGGACGGTGAAACGAAGGACAAACACCTTCATTGATGCGATTCTCGAGTTTGAGTCGGGCGCAGATCTTTGACGGCTATTACGGAGTGCTTGGTCCAGCTTCTCCTCACGCCGCACCGCCGGCTTATGAACTCGCAGAATACGGCTTGTTAGGATTCCCGCAATAATCATGACAAACGCACGTCTTCTGGATACGTCGTCGCAGACCGCGTCGCACCGTGATTTTCTTCGGCATTGAGTACCATGGCAGTCAACCCAAGAAGTAATCCTTCTGCCCATCACGTCTCAGTGATGGTCATGGCATGCCTTGCCGTAGCCGCTCTTTGTATTGTTCCGTTGCTTGAAAAAATTCACGCTCAGAAGTCCACCTCCGCGCGATTGATACAGCAGCCCGATCTCGTACTGGGAATTGGTCATTCGATGAAAGTCAACGCGGTCGCGCTCGGCCTCAATGACCGTTTGTTAGCTTCCGCGAGTGCCGACAACACGATCGGACTTTGGGACGTAACCAGCGGACGCGAACTGCGCGCCTTGTCTGGTCATAAGGGCTGGGTTAAGTGCGTGGTGTTTAGCCCGGACGGGCGATTACTGGCCTCTGGCAGCAACGATAAGACAATCAAGATTTGGGACGTAGCTACCGGCAACGCGATACATACGCTTGAAGGTCACACGGCGCCGGTCGAGTCCATTGCCTTTAGTGCCGACGGCCATTTGCTGGTCTCCGGCAGTGCTGACAACTCGGTAAAGCTTTGGGATCTCACAGCGGCGCGAGAAGCGAACACACTTCGCGGCCACAGTGGGTGGGTTACGGCCGTTGGCTTTAGCGGCGACGGAAAGTGGCTGGTGACGGGAAGCAAGGATACTACGGTGAGGCTTTGGGACGCGGCGACCGGTCGCGAGGCGCGCGTCCTGAAAGGGCACACCGATCGTATTAACGCAGTTGCGTTCAGCCCCAATGCCGAGTGGATAGCGTCAGCTAGTAGCGATGGGACAATCAAGATTTGGAAAACTGAAAGCGGAAAGGAAACGCGCTCGTTAAGGAGTGCCGCGGGATCTGAAATTGCTGTTGCATTCAGCGGTGACGGTCAGTCTGTTTCATCGGTAACCTCGAATAGAACTGTGAAGGTTTGGAACGTTGCAACGGGCCGTGAAGTGCGCACTGCCGGCAATCCGGCGAGTCTGGATTTTGTCGAGTCGGTTGCCTTCGCATCTGACGCGCAGTCGTTCGTGTCCAGCGCTGACAAATCCGTCGAGCTTTATGACGTCACCTCGGCAAAAAAGATCCGCGCCTTTGACAGTCGCGCTGCTGGATTCTATTCACTTGCGTTCAGCGCAAATACACACTGGCTCGCGTCGGCCGGTAAGGACAAGACCATTCGTCTATGGGACACCATGACTGGCCGTCAATTGCCCGCGTTGGTGGGCCATACCGGTTACGTCACGTCGCTTGTGTTCAGTAAAGACGGAGCCTGGCTGGCTTCGGGAAGCATCGATCAGACGATTAGGCTTTGGGATACGTCAACCGGCCGCGAAACGCGTAAGCTCACCGGTCACGACGAGGCGGTCAACGCGTTGGCTCTCAGTCCCGATAACCAATGGCTGGCTTCCGGCGGTTACGATAAATCGATCAGGATTTGGAATCCCCAGAGTGGTGCCCAAATACGCAGATTGTCAGGCCATACCGGAGAGGTTACCGCCATTGCGTTCAGTGCTGACGGAAAGTGGCTGGCCTCCGGAAGTGTCGACAAAACAATTCGAGTTTGGAGTACAACGAGTTGGGCTGAGTCGCGTGTATTAACCGCGGCCTCTGCGGTTACCGCATTAGTCTTCAGCCCCGACAACAAGTGGCTGGCAGCTTCCGGTAACGATATCAACTTCAAACTATTTGATGTCGCTACATGGCAGGAAACCGGAGCCGTGCAGAGCACTTCCGCTCAGGTGCATGCGCTGGCATTTAGCCCTGACAGCCGTTGGATCGCAACTGCATCTGCCGATGGCGCGGTACGCATTTGGAATCCTGGGAGCACTTCACCACTACACGTATTGACCGGGCATTCCGACAGCGTCAACACAGTTGCTTTTAGCGCGGATGGAAAGTGGCTGCTGTCAGCCGGCGAAGACGCAAGTATTTTGTTGTGGGAAGCGGCCTCGGGTCAGAAGACGGCAACGCTTGCGGCGTTGCGTGAGAGCGACGATTGGTTGGTGGTCACGCCCGATGGCCTTTTTGATGGTTCACCGTCAGCGTGGAGTCAGATTCTCTGGCGTTTTGGCGGAAATACTTTTAACCACCTGCCGGTCGAAGTCTTTTTCAGCGAGTTTTATTATCCAGGTTTGCTCGCCGAAATTTTAAGCGGCAAACGGCCACAGGCGCCGCTCGACATTTCGCAGAAAGACCGGCGTCAGCCGGAAGTCGGTCTGGCACTGGCAGCATCGGCCACTGAAAACGAAGTTACCACTCGCACCGTGACAATCAAGATCAATTTAGCTGAGGCGCGCGCAGGCAATGATCAAAAAGCGGGCAGCGGCGTCCGCGACGTGCGACTTTTCCGCAACGCCTCACTTGTTAAAGCGTGGCGAGGTGACCTGCAGTTGAACGCTGACGGTCGCGCAGTGTTAGAGGCTCAGGTTCCGATCGTGGCGGGCGAGAATCTGATCACCGCGTACGCATTCAACCGCGACAACATCAAATCCGTCGACGCCGAGTTGTCTTTGCGGGGCAGCAAGGAACTGAAGCGCGGCGGTACAGCCTACATCTTTGTCGCCGGCGTCAACCAGTACGCAAACTCATCATTCAATCTGCGGTACGCCGTGTCCGACGCAGGGGATTTCGGCGAGGAACTGCAACGTGCGCAACTTCGGATCGGGAACTTTACCGATATTCAGGTTATCCCCTTATTAGATCGCGTCGTTACCAAGGCCAATTTCATTTATGGGTTGCAGCGGCTGAGTCACGGCGAAACGGCTACAGCTCCTGTGGGCAGTCCGGATGTTCTAAAAAAGCTGAAAACTGCCCAACCCGAAGACGCAGTGGTTATCTACTTCGCGGGCCATGGAGTGGCTACACCCGACGGCCGGTTCTATCTCATCCCGCACGATTTGGGTTACGATGGGCCGCGAACACAGTTGGACGCCACGAGTCTCCGGAGTATCCTTGACCACAGTATTTCCGACCGGGAACTCGAGCAGGCGCTCGAAAGCATCGACGCGGGACAATTGGTGCTCGTCATTGATGCCTGCAACTCAGGACAAGCGCTCGAATCGGAAGAGAAGCGCCGTGGGCCGATGAATTCAAAAGGGCTGGCGCAACTCGCCTATGAAAAAGGCATGTATATCCTGACGGCCGCGCAGAGCTACCAGGCGGCGCTTGAGCAGCGACGTTTGGGACATGGTTATCTGACTTATGCGCTGGTCGAAGAAGGCTTGAAAACGGCGGCCGCGGACGCGCGCCCAAAGGACGGCCAGGTCGAGTTGAGCGAATGGCTGGATTATGCGGTGGCGCGTGTGCCATTGATGCAAGCTGGAACGGCCACGGATGCGCAGGGGCGAATCCTCGAGCAAGAAGACGACAGCCTGTCCAAAAAGAAAACCCGCGACGTGCAACGGCCGCGAGTGTTTTACCGCTCGAACACCGAAGCAAGGCAAATGATCATCGCCCGACCATAACGAAATGAAATTCGAAGGTAGCGCGAAAGAGACAATCATCTCGCAGACCACTGCCGCGGCGGTGGCGGCGGCCCGCGAGGAAGTTTCGTATTTAGGCTACCGGATTAAGGACCGGTACGCGATTGAGAAGCAGCTCGACAGTGGCGGCTTTGGGGCTGTCTATTTGGCCCACGATGAACAACTTCTGGGAAAAGCAGTCGTCATCAAATTTCTTCTCGAGAAATCTCTCAAAAATGACTGGGCTGTTAAGAAGTTCAAGCACGAAATCGAGGCGCTGGCGCGAATTGATCACCCCGGCGTGGTAGGTATCCTGGATACCGGCCAGTTACCGGATGGCACACCGTTTTTGGTCATGCAGTACATCAAAGGCGTTAGCCTGCGCACGCTCATGAAACAGGAAGGGCTGGAGTTCGAACGTGCTTCAACTTTCATTCGCCAACTTGGCCAGGCACTTAATGCGGCGCATGAAATAGGGGTCGTCCACCGCGACTTGAAACCGGAGAACATCATGCTGCGACGCGTGGCCGGTGGCGAGCAGGTCAAGATCATTGACTTTGGCATCGCCAAAGTGCGCGACTCTCAAGTTGCGCCGAGCACGGTTTTCGCCGAACTCGCCGGTACCGTCGCTTACATGGCGCCAGAGCAACTCAATGGCCGTCCAGTTTCGCCGGCGACCGATCAGTTTTCTCTCGGCGTGATTGCCTTCGAGATGCTCACCGGACGCCGACCATTTAATCCAGAGACGCAGTTTCAGCTCGAAGGTATGCAGCGCGACGGCGTCAAGATCAAGCCGAAAGATCTAAGACCCGGATTGCCGGAAGCAGCTGAGACCGTTCTCTTGAAAGCCCTCGCCTATCATCCGGCCCAGCGCTATCCAACCGCCCGCGCCTTCGCGGATGCGCTGGCTGATGCGCTGGTCGAAAGCGGCTTGGTTGGGCAAAACGCCGATAGTATGGCGGAGACTATTCATCGTACCGTCGTGGCTGGGACTCCCGCGCCGGCGCGTCGTCGCCGCGCTCTCTTACTGATCCCTGCAGGCGTGCTCATCATGGCGATAATCGTGGGAATCGCCATGCTCTCGCGCCAGAAGGCTATCAGTTCGGCTTCAAATCCGAAGCCGGCGATCGCCAGTACGACTGCCGCCAGTACGACTGCTGTTCGTAAAATCGACTATTCGCTATCCGTGCAGAAGATGCGTAATGGCAAGCCTTTTGAACAACCCTACCAGACCACCGGCGCAGCAATTCTCGAGAATGGATACTGGGTTCGGTTGAATATCAGCAGTCCGCAGCCTGGCTATCTCTATCTGG
>JBKPPE010000519.1:0-5971 GCA_046733375.1 Acidobacteriota bacterium
GTACCGAGCGTCGCATCGATCATCGTGCATACAACTGCGACGATAATAAACTTGAAGACATCGCGCGCTCGATCCATCGAAATGCGGAAACTGAGCGCTTTCAGTGCTGCGACAGCGGCGACTGCTTCGAGCGTGTTTCCGATAGCGAGTACAAAAACTACGGTAATGGGGACAGGCGTGGTCAGGTTGACAAGCAGCGCGCCCAGAAAGATGCCGGGCCAAACGCGCATTCCGAACAACAGAAGCGCGGCCAGCGCTAGTCCCGTCGGTGGCCACACCGGCGACACGTTCGTGTGCACCGAAGCCAACGACAAACCAAATTTCCCCGCGCCGAAATAAACGAGGGCAATCAACCCAATCGTCGCGAGATAGCGCAGGCGACCGTTGTGGATGGTGAAGAGGCCCGGAAAGTTCAGCGAATCCGATTGGGACTCTCCGGAGATTTCTCGGGCTACACGCATAATGCTACTAACTGTTAGGAGTATGATGGCAATCGTTCTGGGGGAACAACCGCTCAGGGGTGGTGCAACTTTACCACAAAGTGGCACGGGCGTCCCGCCCGTGAAATCACGCGCAAGAGGGGCGTGTCAGCTCAAACGGCTAATCGAGCAATTCGCTGAAAACCAACACGTAGCCGTTCGGATCCTTCACTTCGAATTCCCAGTCGCCGTACGGTTGTCGTCTAAGCGGCAAAACGATCTCAACCTTGTCCTCTAGCGATTGGTAGAATTCCTTAACACCTTCCATCCTGATGTAAGCGTCCCACACTCCGCCCGCTCTCTGTTTGTAGGGATCGGGCTTTGCATAACCGGGAACGCGCTGAAACATGATCTCGACCGTGTCGCGGCTGACAATCGCGAAGATATACGGGGGCGTTTGCGGAAACGGATACGCAATAAATCCAAGTTCACTCTCATACCCGCGAATGGTCGATTCGATGTCGTCGACGGGGAAGGTGGCCGCGATGCTTTTGAGTTTGGGCATCTTCGGTGCTGCTACCTCTTGATCGCTTCCGCGAGATTTATCTGCGCGTAGTTGTCAGGACTCATGGTGACGATGCGAATAATACATTAGAATGAGCGGCCGAATGAGCTGGTCACCAATCAAAGTATGAATCGAGAAGATCTTAAAGAGCTGGCCGCGAATCCGAATTTCATCGCCGGCGTATATAACTATTGCGACCGCTGGTGTGAACGGTGTGCCTTCCGTTCTCGGTGTTTCGTGTACGCCACGGAAAGCGTCGACGCGGATCTGGATGATCCCGAAGTTAGTGATCTAAACAACGCCAAGTTCTGGCGCAAGCTGGATTTAATCTTCAAAGACGCGCACGGATTAATTAAACAATGCGCGCAAGAAGCCGGCATCGATTTGGACGCGATCGATCAAAATGAAATAGCACAGGCACATGATGAAGAACAGGAAGATGCGAGCGCGCACGAACTCTCCACTCGGGCCCGAGACTACTCCGCCATGGTTGAGAGCTGGTTCGAGACCGAGTTAGTCGCGGCGGAGCAACTCAGTGACGACGCTTTGGTTCAGGCTAAGAGCGCGGGGATAGAGATCGATGCTCAAGACGCTTTCGAAGTAATCCGCTGGTACCAGTTTTTCATCGCCGCAAAAATTTTTCGGGCGGTGCTCGGCAGTGATGAGGAACTTCGGGGAATGTATCCGGATGATGAGGGCGACGAGGCCAACCCGGCGCAGACGGATGCGAACGGTTCAGCGAAAATTGCCTTGATTGCCATCGAACGATCTTTGGGTGCGTGGAGAATTTTGCAAAGCTGTGTCCCCGACAAAACAGACTCTATTGCGCCTTTGATGGCGACTCTGGAGAACCTGAGGAGCGGCGTCGAAGAGGCGCTGCCGCTGGCGCGTGATTTCATCAGGCCGGGTTTCGATGAAGAGATGTCACCATACGCCAGTTAGCAGTATCGAAGACAAATGAAAGGCAACATCCCCATCCCGGAACTCCCATTTGCAGAAGAAGTGTGGTTGATGGTCGCGGTAACGTCTGTTCGTGAACGTCGCACGAAAGACGGCAAGCCTTTCCGCGAAGCGCGCGGACGAAACGTTACCGGCAGCCTGGCTCTGAAGATTTGGGCGGATGTCCTGGAACTACACGAAGAGCTAAAACCCGGTTTATGGAAAGTCGCAGGAAAGCTGGAAACATTTCAAGACCAAACTCAGTTCGTTGTCTCAAAGTTTCGAACGGTAACCATCGAAGAATATCGTGAGCACATCGGCTGCGATCCTCTGTTGCCGCGCGCATTCACTTTGGATATCGAGACGCTGGCACTGCCGGGATTTCGCGATCGGGTCGGCCCGAAGCTCGAGCGAGATTTCCGGCTCGGCTACATGCGGATGGAGCAGCAGCAGCGCTATCTCGAAGACATTGCCGCTGAGGAAGAGCGCGTTTACCAACTGGGTTCACTGAATTCGACGTCGGGACGAATTCTGTCGATTGCCGTGCACCGTGGGCCTGTTCCCGGATTCGCAGTCGCAGGACTGACCGCGAATGAATGCGAGCATGTGTTCGGAATCGATGCCGACGGAAACGAACAGGAAGAAGCGGAAGCGCTGAAGGGTTTTCTTAACTTGATGTCCGATTACGATCCGGAATGCGATCTCATCGTCGGTCACAACATCGTCGGGTTTGATCTGCCGTTCATTTTTCAGCGATGTCTCGTCAATAACATCGCGGTCAAACCTTTCATCGACTTGAGCGAGTTCCGCGTGCAAGGGGTGTACGACACGATGCGTGCATGGTGGCTGGGAGACCGGCGAAGTCGTGTCGGGCTCGACGACATCGCCTGGGCGCTCGGTTTTGAATCGAGCAAGACCTCCGAAGTCGAAGGCAGCCGCGTCTTCGATCTATACCAGGCCGGCCGGCTCGCGGAGATTCGCGAATACAATTTGAATGACGTGCGCCTGACGCGAAAGGTCTACGAACGAATGGTGGAAGTCTTCGGCGGGTAGTCAGAACCGCCTGCGGTAGCGGGCGGTTCAAGTTGTCTGTCGCTATGATCAGGATCAACCACCCGCTACCGCAGGTGGTTCTGACGCGTGCGACACTGTTTCATTTCCGAAACACCTCTGCTAAACTGACGAACAATGGATAGCTTGATTCCTGTTTTTACTCTCATCTTTGGCGCCGCGATTGGCGTCGTGGCCACATGGCTTGCGCTGCACGCTAAATGGCATCGCGGTTTTGATGATGGCAAAGCGGCCAGTGCGACCGAAGTTGCGGCGCTGAACGAACGGATGGCTGCTAAAGATCGCGAAACACAACGGTTGCAGGACGCCTTTGACGATGAAGTAGCCGTCAGCGATTCGCTGCGAAACGAAAATGCGCGGCTGCAAGCTAACCTCGAAGGCGAACGCCGCGCGGCGTGTGAGCGCGCGGAATCCTTCAAACAAGCGGCTGACGCGCTCGCGGAAAAATTCAAAGCGCTATCGCGCGATGCTCTGAAAGACAACAACCAGGAATTTCTCAACCTGGCACGTGCGACTCTGGAAAGATTTCAGGCCACCGCGAAAGGCGATTTGGAACAGCGTCAGCAGGCAATCGATCAATTGGTCAAACCGCTGCGCGAATCGCTCGACAAGGTTGACGGAAAGATCGAACAGATGGAGCGCATCCGGGCGGGTGCCTATTCCGGATTAGTCGAACAAGTAAAGACGCTGGCCGCGTCCCAACAGCAGCTTCAAGCCGAAACCGGGAATCTGGTCAAGGCACTCCGCACTCCGCACGTGCGCGGACGCTGGGGCGAGATTCAATTACGGCGCGTCGTCGAACTCGCGGGCATGTTGCAGTATTGTGACTTCACTGAGCAGGCCAGCGTCGCGACTGAGGACGGTCGCATTCGTCCCGACGTGATTGTGCGCCTGCCCGGGAATCGCACGATCGTCGTCGACGCGAAGGTTCCGTTTGAAGCTTTCTACGAATCGATTTCCACCACAGACGACGCGCTCCGTCTCGAACGTTTGAAAGAACATGCGCGTCTGGTGCGCACGCACATCGGCAGCCTGAGCCGAAAATCCTATTGGGAGACGGTTCAGCCGACGCCTGAATTCGTGCTGCTATTTCTGCCCGGCGAAAACTTCTACAGCGCGGCGTTGGAGCAGGATCCAAAATTGATCGAAGACGGAATCAATCAGCGCGTAATCATTGCGACGCCGACGACATTGATCGCGCTGCTCAAAGCGATCTCGTATGGCTGGCAGCAGGAGCAACGCGCCGCGAACGCGGACGAAGTCGGCAAACTGGGCAAAGAGCTTTACGACCGGATGCGCACGTTCGTCAACTACTTCGCGGACATCGGGCGCAATCTCGATCGCGCGCTCGAGTCGTACAACAAAGGCGTGGGCTCGCTCGAAGCGCGGGTACTCGTGACCGCGCGCAAGTTCAAAGAGCGCGGCGCGATCGCGGGTGAGGAAATCGAGACGCTCGAGCCGATCGACAAATCGACGCGCGTCCTGAACCTGGATGAAGGTGGCCTGTTTCCGGAATTGGTCGCGCAAAATTCGGAGCCGGATGACGAAGATGACGATCGACATCCCCTCTTGAATGTGAAGTCTGCCCGCGCCGGCGATTAAGAAGTGCCGAAAGAAATCTGGTCAGGTCCTGTCCTTGGAACTCAGCGCGAACGTTTGCTCGCGCGCTGCGCTGAGTACGTAGCGCGCGGCGAAACCGATCGGTTGATTTACATCGCGGCCTCCCATCCGCTGCTCGATGTGGCGACGCAAACAATTCTCAACGGTCAAAACTCGCGCGGTGTTTGGGGAGAGTTTCCTTTTTATCTCTTTCGCGGATTCGTCCGGCGGGTGCTGAATAGCGCGGTCGTGGCACAGACTTTAGTCTGTGATTCATCGGCAAATTCACAGACTGAAGTCGGTGCCACGTTCGGGCACTGCGCGCCGCGAGTTCCCATCGACCGCGAAGAACTGCCGCTGCGACACAGTCTGATTTCGCAAATTATTAAGCGGCTCGCCGAGGGTGGCAGCATACCGGCCATTCGTCGACTCGCAAATCGCGATGGTTGTGTCACCACCGTTGCGTCCGTGATTGGCGAACTGCAGCGGGCCGGAAAGAGCGCCGAAGAGTTCCAAACGATTGTCGAGTCGCGCGCTGTAGGGGTCCAAAGTCCAAAGTCCAAAGTCCAAAGTCCGAAAACGCAACTGGATTTTGATCGCGACGTCGCACTGATTTACGCAAAATATTCCGAAGTCCTGAATCGTTTTGGACTGACAGATGAGGATGCAGACCAACTTCGCGCGCTCCAAATTCTTCGCGGCGATGTGGCGGAAACACCATGGCTCGATAACGTCGAATTGCTGGTGCTCGACGGGTTCTTTGATTTCACGCCAGTGCAGGGTGAAATGCTTCGCCTGTTGATACCGCGCATTCCGAACGTTATCGTCAACGTCAACTACGACCCGCGTAACGAACAAATCTTCCTACCGTTTCAATCAACGATTGAACAACTTAAGTCAATTGCGGATTTTGAAATCAAGAGTGTCGACGACTGCGCGGAAGTAACAAGTACGCTGGCTCCGCTTCGCCCGCGATTGTTTAGTGCGAGCGCGACTACGAACGACGACGAAGGTGTGGGCAAGATGCCGGCGACGCGCCTGCAGAATGCAGGCGCTCCGGTGTTCCTCCGCGAATGCAGCGACCGCGAAACTGAGTTGCGTTGGATTGCCAAAGAGATCAAGCGATTGATCTTTGAAAACGACTACAAGATTTCCGAAGTCGCTTTGGTCGTTCGTGAACGAGCCGCGCACGCCGAATCAGTTCTGCGCGTCTTTGAGGCTGAATCGGTGCCATGCAATCTGGAGCGTCGCGTACCGGCTAACGAGATTCCGTCCGTCCGCGCCTCGGCCAAGCTGTTTCAAATTTTGAAGAATCCCGAACGCGAGCACGTCGTTGATCCGAAGGCGAATGATTTAGCTCCTGTCTCTTATACACATC
>JBKPPE010000520.1:0-5444 GCA_046733375.1 Acidobacteriota bacterium
CCTTTCGTCGAGACGAAGCATCCGGGCATGGATGTCGTCATCGTTCGCGAGAATGAGGAAGATTTGTACGCCGGCATTGAGCACCGGCAGACGGACCTGGTGATCCAATGTTTAAAACTGATCTCGCGTCCTGGTTCCGAGAAGATTGTCCGCTACGCGTTTGAGTACGCGCGCCGTCACAATCGCAAGAAAGTTACCTGCTTTACGAAAGACAACATCATGAAACTGACCGATGGTCTGTTTCATAAGGTCTTCGACGAAATCGCGGCTGAGTATCCTGACATCGAGAACGAACATTGGATCGTCGACATCGGCGCGGCCAAACTCGCGGATACGCCCACAGTCTTCGATGTCCTCGTCATGCCTAATTTGTACGGCGATGTTTTGTCTGACGTTGCGGCACAAATTGCGGGGTCGGTGGGTCTCGCGGGTTCAGCAAACATCGGTGAGAACATCGCCATGTTCGAAGCGATTCACGGCTCAGCGCCGCGGCGCGCGGGTCAGAATCTTGCGAATCCTTCGGGCCTGTTGCTGGGAGCAATCATGATGCTCGTGCACATCGGCCAGGCCGCGATTGCGGAGCGCGTGCATAACGCGTGGCTGCGCACGATTGAAGACGGCGTGCACACCTACGACATCTTCGACGAATCGGTCAGCAAAGAAAAAGTCGGCACGAAGGAATTCGGGCAGGCGGTCGTGCAGCGGCTCGGAAAGAAACCGCACACGCTGAAGGCCGTGGGGTACAAGCAGAACGGCGGCGAAGGAACGTTGGCCGAAGAGACAATCATCAAAGAGCGTTCAGATACCCGCAAAGAGTTGGTTGGTGTCGATGTGTTCCTCGACTGGATGAAGGGCTCGCCGGACAACCTCGGTAATGCGATGACCGGGATTACGCCGGATGATTTGAAGCTGACGATGATCAGCAACCGCGGCGTCAAAGTTTGGCCCGGTGGCAAATCGGAAACGTTTTGTTCCGATCACTGGCGCTGTCGCTTCATGGCTGAGAACGGCTCGACAATCAGTCACGACCAGATCATTAAACTGCTGTCGAATGTTGCCGGCGCTGGATTCGATTTCATCAAGACTGAGAACCTTTGCAACTTTGACGGTGAGCGCGGATATTCACTCGACCAGGGCGAATGAACGCGGGGACACGGAGACGGGGAGACGGGAGACGCCGAGACACGGGGACGCGGAGACACGGAGATCAATGGCGAACAGAAAATCGAATAGAGCAACAGTTAAATCCACCGTAAGAGTCCCCGCGTCACCGCGTCCCCGCGTCCCCGCGTCTGGTCAGTCGTCTCCGCGTCCCCCTGTCTCACCATCTTCCCTCGTCGCTATCCTCATGGGCAGTAAATCCGACTGGGACGTGATGCGCGCCGCGTCACAGACTTTGAAAGATTTCGGCGTGCCACACGAGTGTCATGTGATGTCGGCACACCGCACCCCGAACGACGCGGCCGAATTTGCCGCCAATGCCGATACGCGCGGTATTGAAGTGCTTATCGGCGCCGCCGGTGGCGCAGCGCACCTCGCTGGTGTGCTGGCCGCGCACACGACGCTCCCAGTGCTGGGCGTACCCATGACCAGCGCGCTGAATGGGCTCGATTCATTGTTGTCGACGGTGCAAATGCCCGGCGGCATTCCCGTAGGAACGTTGGCAATCGGTAAAGCGGGCGCGACAAACGCGGCGCTACTCGCAATCGCAATCCTTGCTAACAGCCGTCCTGAATTGAAAGAGAAACTTCGGGATTTCCGCGCGCAGCAGGAAGAGAAGATTCGCGCGACAACGCTGGATTAGTTACCGCAACCGCGAACGGCAGTGAGCGGGTTGTGAACTCAAGGTTGAGTCTATCATCTGCTCACTACCCCTCGCGGTTCTGTAATTCCTGCAATTGCTCATCCAAATGTTTCAGCGCCCGCTCGAGTTGTTTCCGGTAGTTATCATTGGTCGCTGAAGCAAGTCGCGCGCGAACCTGTGCTCGGGACAAAAGAAGAGATTGCTTCCGTTCCAGAGTTTCGCGTTGCTGCGCTGAAAGATGCGGTTTCGCGCGCGCTTCCCTGGCAGCTTCGGCCGCGGCGACCTGATCTTCGACGGACTTACTTTCCCAACCGCGGGCCATAACTCACAATTACGAAACGCTGAAGCTCGCGGATTTTTGGTCCTTCTGGTCGCCCTTGTCATCGAGCATGATGACTTCGACCTTGTATTTGCCCGCCGGCCAGCCGCTGGGGGGTGGCGTGAACGAGAAGGTCGCAGACCCGCTGCCATCCAAATCCAAAGTCTTTTCCAGGTTGGGTACTGGTCCAGGTTTTTCGCCGGCGACGTCTTCGACTACCAGTCGGCCTTTCACTTTGATTTTGCCCGGTGCGTTGGAGACGCTTGTAACGGCGTAAACAGAATCGTTGGGAGCGAAACTATTCGTCTCCTGACTGACCGCGCGATCCTTGCCGACCTTCAGCGAACTGAGATGGGCGGATGAGAAATTACAAGCAAACAAGAGCGTTAAAAAGATCACAAAGGCCACAGCCGATGCGAGATGATTCGATTTCATACCGTCTCCTTTCGGAAGATTGAATTAGTAATGAGAACATTTTCCGTTAGGTCTTGCGGGGGCCATTCTAAAATAATCCGCGCGTCCAGCCACCATCGACCTGCAGCGTGACACCGGTAATGTATGACGCGCGCTCGGAAGCGAGGAACGCGATCGCGGCCGCGATCTCTTCCGGCGCAGCGATGCGCTGCGCCGGAGTTTGCGACGCCCACATCGCGATCATTTCTTCTTTCGATTTGCCGAGAGCTTTGCCGCGCGCGATCGCCAGTTCGTCCTGGCGTTCAGTTAACGTGTAGCCCGGCGCGACATTGTTGATCGTGACGCCATCAGCGGCGACTTCATTGGAAACCGTTTTGGCCCAACTCGTCAGTCCTGCGCGTACGGTGTTTGAAAGCAACAAACCATCCACGGGCTGCTTTACGGAAATCGAAGTGACGTTGACGATGCGGCCCCACCGGCGCTCGCGCATTCCCGGCAGGACAAGTTTCGCGAGCCGAATTGCCGACAAAGCGTTCAATTCGAATGCGTCACGAAACATCTCAATGTCCGTAGTGTCAAAGGTCGTAGCCGGTGGGCCGCCGGCATTCGTGACACAGATGTCGACTCGTCCCGCTCGCTCAGTTGCCAGCCTCACAAAACGCTCGACGTCCGTACCCGTGGTCACGTCGGCGGCGATCCCAGCGACATTTGCCCCAGTTTCCTTATGAATTTTCTCGGCGGCGTCAGACGCGCGACCCTCGTCGCGTGAACACAGAAATACGCGTGCTCCTTCGCGTGCCAGTTCAAGCGCAGCCGCATAACCGATGCCGCGACTGGCTGCGGCGACAAGCGCAACCCGATCCTTTAAGCCAAAATCCATATGCGTCACCCCGTTAACTTAGCGCCGCAGCGCGGCGAAACGTATAGCTCCCTGGAGTGAAGTAACTTACAGAGCTCCGTGAGCGAAATATCTGCCGCCCATAAGTGGGCGGTGAAAATGAAATATCGGCTGTGACTATAAATATTTCGTCCCTACGGGACTACGCGTAAACATTTCTCGATTAGCCGCACGGGATCATCGTCATAAAAAAGCTGTGACTTCGTGCGCTTCGAAAACACCTGCGTCAATCGCTCAATTTCATCTGCGACGCCGCCCGTGCCGGTCAAACAGCCGATCACTTTTCCTTCGTCGTACGCGATGGTGAATTCGTTCAACGAACCGATCGAGCCGGCTATGAATATCACGATGTCGCACGAACGCACCAGCACAACATTTCGGCCCTTAAGTCCGAAGCCGGTGTAAATTATCGCGTCGCATGCATCGGTTGGGAGCGCGTATCGCTCGACATGCTCGTCGGTATCGTGCGCCGGCGAGATGCCGATATGCGTTGCACCGGCGTCGACGGCTGCTTTACCGACGACATGAATCAGTCCCGTCGTCGCGCCGGTGAGCAGAATCCCATTCCGTGCAGCAATCGCGCGACCGAGTTCCTTGCCTTTGTCGACAGTGTCCGGTCTGTCTTCCGCCGAACCCATCACGCCGATTTTGATCTTCATAACCAACTTACAGAACCGCGAACGGTAGTGAGCGCGATAAGACTTCCCCCGAGCATTTGACGTTGCGTTATGATGCCCGCTCGCTACTGCTCGCGGTTCTGTAACACTACGTCGGTGGCGCCATCAACAACTGGCGGGCGGTAGCCCGCCTCTAAACTCGCGGTTGAGTGTTTCCTGTCCCACCACTTCTGCGTCACGAACCACACCAATCCGGGCAGCAGAAAGAAACCGCCAACCGACGCAGTGACAACTCGCGGCGAGTAGCCGAAGCGATCGATGAGTTCTCCGACGACGTAATTCGACGTGGCCATCGTCAATGTCACCAGGGCCATCTCAGCCGCGAACACTCGCCCGCGAAATTGATCTTCGACTGAACGTTGCAACAACACCGTCGAAAACACCCAGAGGATGCTGCCGCCCATGTGCGCAATCAACAGGAAGAGTAACGCTGCAATGAAATTTCGTGAGACGCCAAACGCGATGTAGAACGCGCCGCCGATTAGGAACGCAATGCCGATAGAGGTCTGCATTTGCTTACGGGTTTCCCCGGACCAGCGTCGCGCCATCAACGGCCCAATCGCTGTGCCGATGCCACGCGCCGTGAACAGAACACCAATGCCGGTTGCCGTTTTGCCCGCCACGGGAAAAATTCTTTCCCCGAATACGGCCAGCAGCGTCATGATGCCGCCCCCCATTCCCCACGACGTTTTAACCATCAGGTACGCAAACACGCGCGGTCGATGCTTTACGTAGCGCACGCCTTCAATTGTGTCGCCGACACCAAGTGCTTTCCCGACCGTGAGCTTCGACTTCTGTCTTTCCGGGCGTTTCGGAAAATGCACCTGGCTTATCAAAATTGCGGACGCAATGAATGTCAGCGAATCCAGTACGAATGCGACATTGGTGCCGAACCATCCCGTGACAAATCCGCCGATGGCGGCGCCGAGCGTCAGCATTACGGACCATGTCACTGAAGCGATGGCATTTGCGGGAAGCAATTCACGATCAGAAACGATCGACGGAATCGCAGCAGTCTTCGCCGGCTCGAAAAATGATGAAAACCCAAGCTGCAAAACAGTAATCACGTAGATCAGCCACATCTGGTCAGGCCGCCGCACGAATAGGAATCCGAGCACGACCAGGGCGCGCATGATGTCTGACAGGATCATGATTGACCGGCGACTAAATCTGTCGGCGACGACGCCGGATAGCGGACCCATGATGACGCTCGGCAGAAATCGCGCGACCATGATCAGCGCGACTGAGCGGCTCGAGCCGGTCAGTTGCAAGGCGAGTGTATAGACGGCGATGGTGTCGAACCAATCGCCCATCTGGCTGACGACCTGACCC